>NZ_JBGFCD010000005.1:0-254537 GCF_041205405.1 Falsihalocynthiibacter sp. S25ZX9 | reverse complement strand
AGAGAGGAAGCCTAAGAGGGGTACCCAATAACTGGGGCATAAACAGGGGCATTTCTGGCCTCACGAGGAAGCCTGACTGCTTGTTCTGCTGATCTAAAATGAATTGGCTGGGATGGTAGGATTCGAACCTACGATCTGCGCTACCAAAAAGCGTTGCCCTACCACTAGGCCACATCCCAACTGCTTGCGGGTTTTACGACGGGATTGCGGAGTCTTCAAGCCCTGATTTAGTAAAAAGTCGGGATTTTTATCGGAAGGGCGTTTGGTTGGCGTCTCAATGGGAATACCTTAAGCTTTCCGCAACAAAATCAGCCGAGTGAACCCATTTTGAGGCAGGAAATGGAGTGTTTCTGTTTCCTATTGATTCAGAGTGGGTTCATTGGCTGCAAGGGGCGCGGACTCAAATTTTCTGGTCATACTCCCCAACGAGTGGCTCGGTGCGGATTATGGCGTCAATATCGGCAAAAATTGCGTGCATTTCAGATTCGCTCTCTGGGCTTTCGCAGACGACGACCAGATTGGGTGTATTCGAGCTTGCGCGCACGAGGCCCCAAGCGCCGTTGTCGAGGATGATGCGGGCGCCGTTTACGGTTACGACTTGCTTGATCTTGCGGCCCGCGATTAAGCCGCCTGAAGTTTCCAAAGTGACGATTTTTGCGACTAAACGCTCCAACACATGGTATTTTTCCGTGTCAGAACAATAAGGTGACATCGTGGGGGTAGCCCATGTTTGAGGCAAGGCTTTTCGCAGGTCTGACATTTTCATGTCCGGATTTCGGTCCATAAGTTTGCAGATTTCAACGGCCACGCGCAAGCCGCAATCATAGCCCCGCCCAATCGGTTCGGCGAGGAAGTAGTGTCCGGATTTTTCAAACCCTGCGAGCGCTCCGAGTTCTTTTACACGGCGTTTCATATGGCTGTGGCCGGTTTTCCAATAGTCGGCGGTGGCGCCATTTTTGATGAGCTCGGGGTCCGAGGCAAAAAGTCCAGTCGATTTGACGTCTGCAACAAAGGTGGCGTTGGGGTAAATTTTCGAGAGATCCCGCGCCATGATAACCCCGACTTTGTCAGCGAATATCTCTTCGCCTTCATCGTCGACGACGCCACATCTGTCACCGTCGCCGTCGAATCCAAGGGCGAAGTCCGCACCTGATGCGCGCACGCTATCGGCCATGTCGTGGAGCATTTCGAGGGCTTCAGGATTTGGGTTATAGTGCGGGAAAGTGTAGTCGAGATCTGTGTGGCTTGGTACGACTTCAACCCCTATGCGTTCAAAGACAGCAGGTCCAAAGGCGGCCGCCGTTCCGTTGCCCGTTGCGCACACAACTTTGAGCTTTCGCGTCATTTTGAAGTCGCCGACAAGATCGTCAATATAGGCTTCCCTTACCCCGTCGACAAATTCGTAGGCCCCACCGGGGGTGGCAATGCCTTCGCCATTGAGGACAATGTCGCGCAGTTCGGACATCTCGTCCGGGCCATGGGTAAGAGGGCGTTCAAAGCCCATTTTGACGCCGGTCCAGCCGTTGGGATTGTGGCTTGCGGTGACCATTGCAACTGCAGGGACATCAAGATGGAATTGAGCGAAATAGGCCATTGGGGAAACCGCAGGACCGATGTCTTTGACGGTAATTCCAGCCTGCATCAGACCCAACATCAGAGCATTTTTTATCGACAAAGAATAATCGCGGTAATCATTGGCAACGACGATAATCGGTGGGATGCCGCGACGCCGCATTTGCGTGCCAAGTCCAAGCCCGAGTGCCGTGATCCCAACAAGGTTTATCTCTTCGGGAAATTTCCAGCGTGCGTCGTACTCGCGAAAACCAGTGGGTACAATCATAGGGTCGCGCAGAAATTCCCACGTGTTGGGGCTAACGGATTTAGCGGGAGTTGCCATTGAAAAAACGTCCTTAAATGTTTGTTGTGGGCTCGTTGAAAGCACTTATGAAGTTATCTGTTCACGCAAAATGGAAGCGGTGAGGGACGCCATTAGGTAAATGCCAGAAAAGATAAAAAACGCGAGGATCGTATTCTCGAACGCGCGCGGATAACTCGGGGCATCGGGGGCATTCGGGGCGGCAACCGTCACGAGGTAGCGTGTTTGACGGCCAGCCTCGATCCGCGCAACTTCCATTTGTTGGAGTGATGTTTGAAGCATCAGAACGCGGGTGGCGAGTTCGCTTTCCGCGACTTGGAGTTCGCCTTGAATGCGTGCAAGCGAAAGCCCGTCGCTGCGCCCCTCGGTAAGTTGCGCGCGCAGATCGTGGATTACGGTTTTGCGGTTGGCAATTCCTCGCTCCAGTGTCTCTACTTTGGTTTGGTTGGGCCGCTCGTTGGCCATGAGTTCCTGAAGCGCGATCGAGTCTTCGGTTACCCGCAATTCAAGCGCAGAAATGCGGGTGGTCAGGAGGCTAACTTCAATTTCGGTGCTGATAACATTATATAATTCCTTGAGTTCAATAACCCGCTGCTGTGCGCCCTCCATTGCGATTTCGGCGTCACTATAGCTTTCACTCGCACCGCTCATTTGGTCATTGCGTACACGTTGACTTAAATTATCAATGGTTTCTTCGGCATAGGAAATAAGCGCCCGCGCAAAGGCCTCGGCGTTTTCAGGCTCGTAAGCAATGACCTCCATTTGAATGACGCCCTCAGTGGGATCAAACCCGATTTTGACGTTCTTTTTATAGAGTTTATAGGTCTCTTCATAGGATGCGTCACGCGGGAGCCGTTGAACGGGGTCAATAAAGGAGGCACTCATGCGTTCGCGATACCCTAAGTCTCTGTCGAGGCGCAGCATCGCATCGCGATTGAGGAGGTAAGTTTGGACAACGATGGAATCTGTATCGCCAAATTGTGTGCCTGCCAAAAGGCTTTTGGATCCCGCAGGTCCTTGAGATTGCTCAACCTTTAGGACGGAACTTGTGGCGTACATCGGGGTGGCCAACACGTAATAATAGTAGCCAGCCAAAAACGTGGGTAGGAAGATGAAAAACGCCAGACGCGCAAAAAGCATCGCGAGATTGCGACGACGGCGGCGTACAATATCGCGCTGAATACGGCTGATTTCTGCTATGCCATCGTCGGGGGGAGCGAGCTCTGTAGTTGGAAGATTTGAGCCCGTTACCGGCATGGTTTGTGGCAACATGAAACCGTCGTTCGTCGCAGAGGATTCTTCGGCGGAAACCAACTCAAGCATATTGGCGCGCTTAAACGGGTCTATACCTTTCGCCCGCAGCAGGCGGACGGCATCAAAATCCGACGTCGGTGCAAGCGCATGTTTTTGGGCGACACGACGCGCCATACGCAATTGGCGACCCGTCAGGTTTTCGCGGCGAATGTTGGCAATATCCTGATCTGGTGGGGTCGAGCCCTCGGCGCTGGACGTGTTTGCTTGCGGGGTCTCTTCGGGGGGGGGAGTCAGGCCGGAATTTCGCGCCACTGCCGACATTGTTAGGCCCGCAGTGAGCGGAGTAAGATTCTCAGTTGCGACCTTGATAACACCGCGCCGGATGTTGAATCGCTTAGCTCTTGGTTTCGTAGTCATAGAGCCTCTTTGCTTCTTCTAGGGTGTCAAACATATGCAATCGACCACGATGGAGGACGGCAGCCGATTTGCAGAATTTTTCAAGGGTTTTGGCCTGATGGGACACGATTATGACGGTTGCTTTGCGCAGGCGATCCCGCAGTAACGTCCCCGCTTTACGATTGAATTCGACGTCCGTTGTCGACGGCATCCCCTCATCGATGAGGTAGATATCAAAATCGAGCGCCAACATCAGCGCGAAACTAAAACGCGCCCGCATTCCAGCGCTATAGGTGCCCACGGGGCGATCAAAATATTCCTCAAGCGCACAGAGCCAACGGCAAAAGGCCTCAATGTAATCGGGGTCCAAGCCATAGAGGCGGGCAATATAGCGTGAATTTTCCATGGCGGAATGTTTGGTAGAGATGCCGCCCATAAAGCCAAGCGGAAAGGAAATCCGGCAGTTGCGATTGATTGTGCCCTCATCGGGTTTTTCAAGGCCAGCCATCATATTGATGAGGGTCGTTTTACCGGTGCCGTTGGGCGCGAGGATACCCATAGAATTGCCAAGCTCGACGCGAAACGAGGCCTGCTCAAGAATGACCTTGCGCTGCGTTCCGGTCCAAAAGGACTTACTGACTTCTATAAATTCGAGCATTGCTCGCCTCAATTGTGCCTCTGGTATCCCGATACCCTTAACGGGTTCTAGTTAATGTTAGATATAGAGGATCCCTGAAGCAAAGTATGTCGCAAAAAACACCCAATTTTACAATGGGCGTTGTTTGTTGACTGGAAGCAATGTGGCGAATCCAGAGAGATTTGCTTAAAATCCGCCAAAATTGGGGGAGAAGCCTAAAATTGTTTCTTTTCAACGCGGGTAATTTTCCCAGCGACAATGGCCAAGACAGCGGCCCCGAAACTCAGGAGCGCCCCCATTTTCGCGGCATCCTGCACAGGGCCGGATTCAAAAGCGACCGAGGCGATAAAGAGGGAAACCGTAAAGCCAATCGCCGCAACACAGCCGATGACGAACAGGTCCGACGTTTTCATCCCTACGGGCAGGCCAAAGCGCAAGACATGCGCGCCGATATAGCCAAAGATAAACACCCCCAGTGGTTTGCCGATAATCAGGCCGCCCAGCACGAGCCAAGTTGGGTTGCCAATCGCGCCAAATTCCACGCCTGCGTTGAGCAAACCAAAGAAAAAGAGGATGATTTCCACGGGGTGTTTGAGCAGGTGTTCGCAATGGTTGAGGAGGTCAGTTAGGTGCTTCTCGGCCTCGGCAAATATCCCGAATTCGCGGTCTGCGTGGGGGATTGCTGGGATTATTGGAAGCAAGCCAAGGGATGGGTGAAGGCCCGCTTTTTGGAAGCCATACCACGACAAACAGCCTGCGATCAGATAAGGCCAGAAGCCGAAGACGCTGCGCATTCTCGTGGAGCTTCTACGCAACTGATCGCCCTTGTCCATGCGACGGGGCAAGTAGTTGAACAGGAGATATACGAGCACCGCAGCCCCCAAGGAAAGCCCGAGCCACTGAAGGGCCACATCGCCCGTTGGGTAGAAAATGGCCAGAATTAGAAGGCCCGCCGCATCATCCGCGATAGCCAGTAAGAGAAGGAACCGCACGGCTGGGTGCCCCGCACCGAAGACCAAACGCCCAACAAGGTAGGAAAACGCGATGTCGGTTGCGGTCGGAACCGCCCAGCCATTTGCCACTGCGTCAAAGGTGGTGCTGCCCATGAAATAAGCGATCCCGAGGTATATGGAAATCGGGCCGACCATGCCGCCGAGCGTGGCAATCAGCGGGGTTGCGGCCTTTTTGCCGCGCAAACTGCCGTTTTTGAGGATCACAGCTTCCCAGACTTCCTTCGCGGCGATGGCAAAGAAGAAGGCCATCAGGACATCATTCACAAGATAGTGGAGCGTCAATGTGCGGGTGATTTCGCCATGACTCTCATGAAGTTCTCCAATGAAAAAGTCGGGAATGAGAACCAGATGAACAAAGTGGTTATAGCCCTCCGCATTGATATTTGCCCAAATCAGCGCAAGGAGGGCGCCCGCAATAAGCAAAATCGAGTAACTTGTGATGAAATTCCAGACGCGATACATTTTTGTTCCTGCGCTCTAATTGCTGCTGGAATCGAGATACTGGAAAGACATCCTGCTCGCAAGAGGGGGCGTGGCCGACAAATGGCTGTCATGGATCGGCGTCTGGCAAGGCAAAAAGAAGCTCTTTGAATTCATGGGCATCTTTGGGGAAAACTTCCAAACAACGGCTTGGGACAACACAGACGCTTACGCCTCTGGTGATACCGTTGCCGTCTTTAGCAAGATCAACGCCACCACTACAAAACCCGGCAAGGAAACGGGCCCGTTCACCTTCGCCCTGCGCGCCAAAGTGCGCGACGGTAAGGTCGTTCTATGGCACGGGTTCGAGGACAGCTTTGCTGTCAGCCAAGCCTACCACGGATAATGCGAATGTACGGGGGGCATTCATTGCTCCCCGTTTGTAAAAGTCGCAACGTTTTGCGCGTAGAAGGCGACGGAATTGCTGCGCAGCAGCGTTAAACATCTGCAACTTGGAGTTACGGTAATGTCATCTCTTAAATCTTTCCTGAACCATCCCTATTCCTTCTGGGCTTTCCTGAGCCTGCCCGCCATTCCGATGATCGCGGGGTTGGCATCGGGGAACCCCGAAACGGTGGAGGCGATTTTATACCCGTCGGGTGAATTTGCCGCGCGGTTCATGATTGTTTCAATGATGATCACGCCCCTGATGATGCTTTTCAAAGGTTGGAGAGGCCCGCGTTGGTTGATGAAGCGCCGCCGCTACATCGGGGTCGCCGCGTTCCTGTATGCCGCACTCCACACAGTTCTCTATCTGATCGATGAAGGCGCGGTCGCGCTCACGGTGCGCGAAATTTCTAAGTTCTATATCTGGACTGGTTGGCTGGCATTCCTGATTTTCGTGCCGCTCGCGGTGACATCCAGTGATGCGTGGGTCCGCCGATTGGGTAAAAAATGGAAACCCCTTCAGCGGTTTATCTACGGCGCGGCAGTTCTGACGCTTCTGCACTGGGCCGCCACACGGGACTGGGGTGGCCTTGTTCCGGCAATGGTGAATTACGCACCGCTTGCAATATTGGTGGCCTATCGGTTTTGGTATAACTTTGAACGGCGACGGCAGCGCGTTGCCGCTTGAAAAAATCACAAGGGCGCAGGAAGATGACATTTAGGGCAAAGGAAAAACATCATGACAATCGCAGTTACGGCCGTTTCGGGCCAACTTGGGGCCGCCATTGCCAAGGCTTTGGTTGCCATGAACACCGGAGAGCCGATTGTCGGCTTGGCGCGCACATCTGAGAATGCCAAGGGGCTCAGTATTGAAGTCCGTCCCGGCGACTATGACAATCTGGAGCAGCTTCAGGCCTCATTTGCCGGAGTCGACACTGTGTTGTTGGTGTCGGGCATGGCGGCGCCAGAGGATCGGATCGGGCAACACCGAAACGTGATTAACGCGGCAAAAGCGGCCGGTGTGAAAAAGATTGTCTATACCAGCGTCCAAGGTGCCGAGGAGGGAACCGCGTTCTCGCCCATCATCCAGAGCAACCGCCAGACCGAGGCTGATGTTCGGGAAAGCGGCCTCGACTGGGTCATCGGTCGCAACGGGATCTACATCGAGCCGGATGTGGAATATATCGACACCTATCGCAAAGCGGGCGAAATCACGAATTGCGCTGGGGATGGCCGTTGCGGCTATACAACGCGCGGGGAATTGGCCTTTGCATATGCACGCATGCTGACCAGTGCCAGCCATAATGGTCACACCTACAACCTGCACGGCGCGTTGTTAACGCAGAACGAGTTGGCCGCCTTTATGAACCAAGCCTTCGGCACAGCTTTGATCTATCGTGCGATGTCGTTCGACGATTACAAAGCAGATCGTATTGCTGAGTTGGGCGCGTTTATCGGCACGATCATTGCGGGGATTTACCAAGGTATCCAAAACGGTGCCCTCGACATCCCCAGCGATTTTGCAACCGCCGCCGGGCGTCCGCACCAGAGTTGGCAAGAATATTTTGGATCAATTTCAGAGTAGCGCGGGTCAGTCCCAATTCGAACACTTGATCACGACAGTTTGGCGGGCAAGGCGTTTACCTACGATCAAGCCGACCAATCGCTGCGAAATGTATAAATGTCCGTTTTCTGATGGCAACACCTTCACTCACAGCTATCCGGTCAAGGTCCGGTCCGGTTCGTGTTGGCGGAAGTCAAGGCGGACCCCAACGTTCGCTGTACTTCTAGGCCGCTGGCAGCAGGTATCTCAGGTTAGCGACATTATGGAGTTAGGAACCAGCCGTTCATGATAAAGACGTCTAACGGCACCTCCCAGCTGCATATTCAAACTTCCGTTGCACCTTTTTTATGGAGAGCTCATGAAAAATACGAAATGAATCCCTGCGTTAAAGGAAGTTCAAATCGCTGCTTTGACGCATCGTTTGCTTTGACGAATTGGTGCCTGACCGGGGCCAACTCTTCCTCTCATCTGACGCCAATTGCGCGCTTGAGAGAGCGCTCACACCGAGCACTCTGATAGATGCTAGCATCGGCTGACAGTACCGCCCAGTATAAAAGCTCACGCGTGTGCGCACCCGCCGAGTTGTTCAGACGGGTGCCGCTGGCCTTGAGGATAAGGCCTAGTCGTGATTTGCGTCGTCATTTATTGAACTAACAATCTCGCCAATTCCAGTGAGACCTACGTCTTTCTTCCATTGTCCCAAGTTAGTCCCTGCGGCCTTCAGAGCTTCGTTCGTCGCCTTGACCGCTTGACCGCCCGCGCCGTTGTTGACGTTCTCGGCAGGTTGGTCGGCCATGGCCATTGACGCCGAGAACGCAATAATTGTGGTGGTGATAAATAATTTTCTCATTTTTTCCTCCAAAGGTGATTTCCCGAAAAAACCGATCGATCCGACCGATCATAAAAAAATACACCATCAGAAAATGGGCCAATTGATTCACATCAATCAGTTAGAAACCCAATTTTAGGCGGTAAGTTTTCTAAACGAATTCCATCGTTTTACTTAACAGATTTACCTATCTTGCATGTCGGCCTCCGGTAGTCTGAAGGGCTCATTTTGCACCTGTGTTGTGTTTTTTCTTTTAGTTCGTGGAGGTTGCAGGCCGCCTGCTACTTTCCGGCACAGTCCTGTTGTTTATGCAGGGCCATTTTGCATGAGATGAAGCGACATATTGCCTGCGACCATTGCTGACCAACCACAAAGCCTAATTCCTCACCGAATAAGCTCTATAAATTCAGCCTCACTCGGTGCGTATTTTACCTCCAGGTGGGGTCTCCATTTGTCACTAGTCGCTCTCGTCCTCGTTTTTCGAAGCGGTGATAATACCTTCGATTTGTTCCGCTGTAGGCAGATTAATACTTTGGATAAGCAATTCCTTTTCACGGTCTGTCAGGCGCTCTTCATCCCCTTTATAGAGCGCGAGGAGATTGGCTTCGGCCACGTCACGCGTCGTTGAAACTGGTTCTTCGACGGCAATTGCCGCAGCAAGTTGTTCGAACACAGACGCTTCGTTCAAAACTATTCCCGCGATTATCGCTGCGGCCTCGGCGGTATAAATTGCGTCAACTGCGCTCTGATAGGCGTCAGGGTCTGCCGCCGCAGCGGCGTTTGAATACTCCTCTGATGCAGGATCTATTTCTAAGGTATCGAGCCGCGCAAGTTCTTCTACAGCCGCATCATAGCCTGCCACATAGCTATAACTTTCGGCCAATGGCCCGAACGCCTGTACAACGGATTGTGCTTCTTCGTAGTCGGTATGGGCGGTGTCATAATCGTAATCAGCCAGCGCATAGGCGGCAGCAATTCCGACGGGCCCATTGAAATTGCCGTTCTTTATGTGGGCCAGTTTGGCTTGCGGGCTGGAATTAATAGCACCGTTCATCTTGCCAAGGTTGCTGGGGTGGTCGAAGGATTTGGAATTTCCAGTGCTGGGCTTAGTGGTTGCCACAGAATTACTACGAACAGTTTTGGTTTTTTTCGGTGCACCAAAGAGGCCGAACCCACTCTTGAGTTTGTTTCCTAGGGATTTGAGGCTTTGATTGCCGCTAGAATTTGAGGATTTCCCGCCCTGCGATTTCCCGCCCTGTGATTTTCCAGAACTGCTCGCGGAATTCCCAGTAGAGGCCTTACCTTTGTTGTCTGACTTCCCCTTGCTGCCGCTATTTCCATTGCCGCCAGAGTTACCACCGCTTTTGCCGTTGTCATTCTTGGCGATTGCGACATCGGCACTCATCACGACGATTGCTGGCGCAATTGCGAATGCAGACAAAGCAAAACTCACAACACCTATTTTCACGAACTTCCGCATTTCCATTCCTTCCGCCCATTTCAGAGCCGTTCAGCGAGACTTTGAACAATGAAGCGGAACAGCGTTAACCTTGATGTTCACGGCATTGATCTGATCAGAGGTAACTGAAAACAGTATAGCCATGTAGAAAATCTAGATATACTCCTTCATGGCTATTGCTTTTTAGAGTGGGCACCTAAGACTAGCCCGCCAACCGGAAGTAATCGGATTCAAAGTTTCTTTCCATACCAGAGCCGTTACAAAAACCCATGTTTGAGTTGGACGTTCCGCTAATGTCGTCGCCGGAAATAATCGAAGCGCCCTTGATACCTTGCGCATTTGCAGAGAAAGAAATCGTCTCTTTGGCGATCAACTGACTTCCGAAAATTTTGAAATCGGCAGCAAAATCCATTCCCCCCATAGTGACCATTTGAGACCCGCCGCCTACAAGGCAATCGTCATCGCGGCCTAACTGAAAAGAGGACGGAGCATTGAAAGATTTGGCACCCGTATTTGTCGTAGCAAAGATGGATTCCTCCAGTATGGTTCCTTGACCGAATTTCACTTGGCAGTTCGTAACGAATACAACTTGCTTAATGTGTGCCCCGTCTTTGAGAAAAGCTTGCCCGCCGCCATTGCAATTCAGAAAATGCACAGCTCCCTGAACAAAATCGGTCTCGTCCAATTGTTTTTGATTGAGTGTCACCGTGTCTTCGGTGATATAATCTGGCAAATACGAAGGGTCTTCGTCTTGCAAGCTTTGGATGATCGACTCGATGCGATTAACCGTGCGCATTTGATAGGAGGCTTGTCCAAGCGCTTCTTTCAGTCCGGCATTCGTATCAAACCCACTTTTGGGAAGGTCGAGGTCGTTTGAATCGGGCATGGAAACGACGGTGCCAGATTCAAAAGTATTGTTTGAATTGAGAGATACATAGTTTTGCGCGTGAATGCAGAAACCTTCGCCATAGAGGTTATTGCTTTGAACATCGACGATGTCGGCCGCGACAAAACCCTCACGAAAACATGCGGGCCTGTAGGTTGTGAAAACAGCACTTGTCCTGACGTCGAATGCGGTCACCCCGACCAGACGAAACAGAAAGCTCTCGACACTATTCAATTTACTGGACAAGCGGCTTGTTGTAACCATGACGGCCGAACGGGACCCACTCTCGGCAGTAAACTTTCGGTTGGCGTAGTCCCATTTCCCAAATTGAATATCGTTGACGTCGAGGGTTGTCCCAAACCGATTATTTGGCGCACCGTAAGCGGCCACATCAATTGCTTTTAGTTTAGAGGATTGTTCGTCGTTAAACTCACGGTGGTAGAGCGCGGCATGTGCCGCATGATCAGCTGAAACTTGAAGATGTGTTTGGGCAGCCACGATATTTGAGTAGTCTACAGCCGCAGCCCCAACAGCCGCAGCCGCTGCAAAAAACAAGAGCCCTAGTACCGTTGCGGTCCCACTTTCGTCCGTTACAATGGACTTGATCCGCTGGTGAGTGAGTTTCACGAATGTATTCATTTCAATACTCCACGACATGCTCGGCCTTAACGAGCAGATTAATATTCAAGAGACCCGTCGCCATACCGACCACTGTAAGTTCACTCGAAGGAAATTCGACTTGGCTTTGGATCGAACCGGACGCCAAATTCGAACGTGCAATCGCGGACGGGGATGTCGATGCCAATGACGCGACAATATAGTCCTCTAAATCTGTTGTGCTGTCGAACCAACCTATCGAATATTTCCGGTTTGCATCTTGAAGCGTTCTTAAGGCTTCTGTGCGTCCGTTGAATATGAGGGCCGCGTCAACCAAAAGAGAAAAGAGCAGTAGAAAGGCCGGAAGGATCAACACGAACTCAACCGTCGCGGTTCCACGTTCATTCTTTACAAATTCGAGTGCTTGGTTTTTGCGCCCACAAATAGTCATAGACCTGATCCCTTTTGGATGTGCAGGGGGGGTATTTTTATAAACCTGCATCGATATTTTCGAAGCCGTTCTACTTTTGTATGCAAACACTGTGGTGAAATTAGGGCGAGAATTAAGATTTTCCTAACGCTGACCAATCCGCTGATATTTATGTAGAAAGTTTTATTCTTTCTTGAGAGGTGTTCAGAAAAAGGCATTTTTAAGGCGCCTACCAGCGTCTCTCTCGTGTGAAATACTTCTCCAGCGCAGCGGAAAACCACTTCCCCATTTTACCCCAACCGATAGCGAATCTGCACCTTCCCAAACCCTTCCGCTGGGCACCTATTCGGATAGATTGGAAACGGAACGTATGCTTGCATAGATCAGGGTCGCCGGTGAAATGGCATAGGGGGCCTTATCAGAGATAATTCTTTCCCCGGCCACAAAAAACGAAATCAAGCATTTGCAGCTTCAAATGTATCTTCTTGAGTTAAATGGATTTTACTTGCCCCAAAGGCGTTTCGCGCCGCCAGAAATGAGGAGCGTAACATCGCGGAGCGCAATAATCGGTTGCAGCCCCCCTGGAACGGCCATGTAGCGAGGCTGCCATTGCGGGTGGAACTTTTTCTTAAAGCCGCGCAAGCCCTCAAAACTATAAAACGCCCCGCCGTGACGATAAATGATCGAGGCCACACGGTTCCACATGCGCGTTCCGTGTCGGGCTTCCAGTCCAGAAAGCGGCGCCATTCCAAGGCTAAAGGTCTGCGCGCCTTTCTCTCGGTAATGCTCCATCAGCTTGATAAAGAGGAACTCGATCATGCCATCGGCTTCTTGTGGCAAATACCGCATCAGATCAATGCTGACCGCGCCCAGATCCCCGGGGGACATGACATTTGCGAAGGCCAAAATACGGTCCTCCCGTTTCACAACGGCGATGGGGAAATGGGCCAAATATTCAGCGGTAAACTGGCCAACTGAAAACCCCTTCTCGGTCGCATGTTTTTCACCCAGCCACGCGTCCGACACTTCTTTCAACGCCGCAACGGACTCCGCGCTATGGGGCGGGTGCAATATTTCGAGCTTCAGGCCGCTTTTGACCGCCTTATTGTGGGCCGCACGCATCTTGCGAAAATCGCCGCCCGCCAATGAAAATGTTGTCAAATCCACCACGGCTTCTTCGCCCATTTTATGCAACGTCAGGCCGATTTCGACCCAAAGAGGCAGGTATTTCGTGCTGATTTCATAGAAAACCGGTCGGCAATTGGCACTATAGGCAGAGTCAAAGAAGTCCCAAGCCAGTTCAGGAATCGCGCCTTTCGGGCCGATTGGGTCGCCATAGGCAATCCAAGACCGTCCCTGCACGGCATACATGATAAATGCGTCCATCTCCTTGGAAAAGAACAGGGTTTTATCCCCCGTCAGCGCTAGACAGCCTTCGGGTTGCCCCGCCAAAGCAATGATGCGCTCTGCATGTTTCATCGCCACCTCATCCACAACCACGCCGCGCGTCCGCGCAGGTTGAAGCAATAAATAGACCAAGATAAGCACCGAAAGCGCCGCCATAAACAGGCCCGTGCGGAGGGTTCTGGGCAAGCGCGCATCGCCAGAAAATTGCCCCAACAGCTCATGGGAATACGGAACCGCCTGATGGAGCAACAGGATGAACCCGCCGATGCTGACCAGAAGGGCGGCGAGCAGCGCAATCCAGCGCCAAGTGAACATGCCTTGCGTCAACTTGGTGGCGCGGAAAAATTCGCGGCGCAGCGGCCACAAAACTGCGGCTGAAACGACGAGCAGAAGGGTTTCCTTCCAATCCGCTCCCGTTAGCGTGGACACAATGGCCCCTGCACTCAGAACTGCGAGTGTAAGCCAGAATGCGCCCGACATGCGGCGGAAAAGGCCTTGCGCAAGGACGATCAGCAAGAGCCCGAGAGCCGCTGACAAATAGGCGCCCCCTTCCAAGAAAATGATCGACAACAGATCATCAGGGTCAATATTTTCCTTGCGCGAGGCTGGCACGACGGCGGCCAGCAAAAGATAAATCCCCACAGCAAAACCCGTAAACCCTGCAGCCACGGGGGCCACGGACGCGACAACCTTAAATGCAGGTTCCATTTGGCTGGAAACTGGCCCCAAACGTTTGGCCAAAAAACCAGACGCAAGCCGCCCTTCAATCGCCGAGACAAATACCACCGACAACGCGAAGGGCAGTAAATAGTAAATAACACGGAACAAAAGCAAGGCCGCAACCGCTTGATCCAACGGAACTGTATCGGGCAATCCCGCAAGGATAATACTCTCAAAAACGCCAATGCCCCCCGGAACATGGCTGGCGACCCCAATCAAAGCGGCAGCGGCAAAAAGGGCAATAAACGTGATGAAATCGGGTGTTCCCGTCGGCATCAAAATATACAGCGTTAAAGCCGCCATCGACGTATCAACGATTGAAAAGCCAAGCTGGCTGAACAGAATGCTGGGCGACGGCATCGACACGGTTATACGGCGGAACTTTGCAACTTTGCCCGTCACTGACAACCACGTCAAAATCCCCATGGGCACCAAAAACGCGAGCGTGGCAGCAATGCGAACGGTGTCCCGCGACCAAGGGAGCAAATCCCCCAAAGCGGCGGGATGGATAGCAAGGGCAGCGAGGCCAACAAGCGTAATACCAAAACTAAACGCAAGCGTGACAAACGTCGAAATAGCCGCCACATCAAAGGCGTTTAGCCCGAAGGCCGAGTAAATGCGATAGCGTACAGCGCCGCCCGATATGGCGCTGAAACCGATGGTATTGCCAAAACTATATCCCAGAAATCCGCCCATCATCACCACAGGAAAAGGCAAACGTTTGCCCAGATATCGCAAAGCCGACCAGTCATAGCCGATCAGGGAAAAATACCCCACACCTGTCGCCAAAACCGACGCCGCAATATGGGAGATGGGAACCGACGCCGCCTGCTGGCGCACGTGGCCGATATTGACCGAGGAAAGTAGGTTATAGAGGGCATAAGCGCCCATAAAAAACATGCCAAACCCCAAAATAATGGGTGCCATATGGTGTAGCTTGGCGTGGCTGGATTTAACTGATGGGGTGGTTTCTTCGGCTAAATTCATTTCAGTTTACCATATCTGGATGTCATTTTGACCGTGTTATTCCATTCTGGGCGGAAATTACCAATCATTTTAACCCACTTTTCCAATAAGTTCAGAAACGTTTGTAACACAGTATTTTCTGCACAGGTTATCGCAAAAAACTTTCTTCGCCCCCCTCTTTGAGGGCTTATGGCGCGGGGGGGACCACATGATAAAGAGGTCAGAGGATCTAGCTTGAAGCGGGTAGGGCGCGACTTAGTTTCTTAAGACGACAAAACGCTCCCCTGATACACCTTAGAGCAGCACTGCTCGTATCATAAACGCAATGGTGCCGACGACTGCGATTCCGGCTAGGTAGAGCGCGGCGAACCACAACCATTGCCGCATCAATGATATCCGTCTTCGGGGCGAACTTTCCCTCGGAAAACCCAATAGGAATAAGCAGTATAGACCAGTATCATCGGAATTAGTATCGACGCGCCGATCAGCAGAAAGCGTAGCGACGTATCCGGTGCTGCGGCATCAATAATGCTTAGTGATGGGGGCACCAGACTTGGGTAAAAGCTGATCCCGAGGCCGATGTAGGTGAGTACGAATATCGCGACAGTTGCGAGGAACGGGCGCAGGGTGTGTCGGCCGCGCAATCCACTCCACAACATCCACGCGGCACAGGCCAATAGGACCGGCACCACTGCGCTGTAGACACCTGAGGGCCAGCCAAACCAGCGTTCAAGATATTCCGGCCGTAGGAAGGGCGTGACGATGCTGACCACACCGATCAGAACCAGTAGAGCGATGCCAAGCGGCCATGCAAAGCGACGCGCGCGGGTCAGTGTTTCGCCTTCTGTCTTGAGGATCAGCCAAGTCGCGCCTAGCGTTGCATACCCCACCACGAGTGCCAGCGCCGTCAACGCGGAAAACGGCGTGAGCCAGTCCCAGTTGCCACCGCCATAGGCGCGCCCGTCGATCGTGATGCCCTGTACTAAGGCTCCAAGCGCCATGCCTTGTGAGATAGCGGCGATCAGGGACCCAAGGCAAAAGCCGATTTCCCAAAACGCCTTCATCCGGTTGGTTCGGTGAATGAATTCAAACGCCACACCGCGAAAAATTAGGCCCAGAAGCATAGTGATGATCAAGGGGTAGAGGGCAGGCATCACGATGGCATAGGCTAGCGGAAACGCAGCTAATAACCCGCCGCCACCAAGCACAAGCCATGTCTCGTTACCATCCCAAACCGGCGCGATGGTGTTCATTGCCAGATGACGTTCGTCGCGATCTTTTAGAAACGGAAACAGGATGCCGATCCCCAGATCAAATCCGTCAAGCAACACATAGGCCAAGACCGCAAAGGCGATCAATCCAGCCCAGATAAAGGAAAGTTCAATGACCATGTTGCGTTCCTTCAGGATCAGATGCGGTGCGGTCGACCTGTGCTTTGAGTTCGCCCTCAAAGCTACGGCCCATCAGGCGTAGCGCATAAAACGTTCCGGACCCGAAAACGAAGAAATACACCACGATAAAGGCAATAAGCGAAGCGCCAACGGCTTCCGCCTGTAAGGGGGACACGCTGTCGCTGGTCCGTAAGAGGCCATAGACGGTAAAGGGCTGGCGTCCGACTTCGGTTGTGATCCAGCCCGCAAGCACTGCCAGAAAACCCGACGGCGCCAGCAATACGGCGGAGCGTTGGAGCCAGCGCGCATCATACAATTGCCCGCGCCAGCGTGCCCATGCCGCCCAGAGGCCAATACCCAGCATCGCAAAACCTGTCGCGACCATGATACGGAACGTCCAGAAAATCAGCGCCGATTTTGGGCGATCTTCTGGTGCGAAGTCGTTTAGCCCTTGAAGCGGGCCGTCGAGGTTATGTGTGAGGATCAGCGAGCCTAGAAGCGGGACTTCCACCTTGTAGCGAACCTTGCCCGTCGTATCATCAGGCAGTCCGAACAGGATCAACGGTGCGCGCCCCTCTGGGTACCCTTTGTAATGGCCTTCAATGGCTGCAATCTTGGCGGGTTGATATTTTAGCGTGTTAAGCCCGTGCTGATCACCCGCGATGATCTGGATTGGGGTCACAATCAGGGCCATCCACATCGCCATGGAAAACATGATCTGTGCCCCACGATTTGTAGGGGACTTTAGCAAGTGCCATGCCCCCACGCCACCTACTACGAAGGCTGTCGTGAGGTACGCCGCCAACACCATATGCACCAGCCGGTAGGGGAAGGACGGATTGAAAATAATGGCCCACCAGTCGAGGGGAATGAACTGGCCGACGTCATTGAAACCGTGCCCTTGCGGGGTCTGCATCCAGCTGTTGACGGCCAAGATCCAGAAGGCCGACATCACGGTCCCAGTCGCCACAATCGTCGTGGCCATCATGTGCAACTTTTCGCCAACCCTCTCACGCCCAAACAGCATGATGCCAAGGAAGCCAGCCTCAAGGAAGAACGCCGTCAAAACCTCATATCCCATGAGCGGCCCAATAACGGGCCCCGCCTTGTCGGAAAAGACCGACCAGTTGGTGCCAAATTGGTAGGACATCACGATACCCGAGACTACGCCCATGCCAAAGACCACCGCGAAGATTGTCTTCCAACGTTCGAACAACTGCAGATAAACTGCGTCGCGCCGCCACAGCCACAGTCCATTTAGAACTGCCAGCCAGCTTGCCAATCCGATGGTGAAAGCTGGAAAGATGATATGGGCCGAAATGGTGAAGGCAAACTGTGCTCGTGCCAGATCAATTGCGGAAATGTCGCTCAGCATCAGAAACCCCGAATGGTTGTGATCTTTTTCCCCGCCAGAACAATTGCCGGGGCCGTTACATGACTATCCGATGGACCTTGTTAGAAAAACCCAGCGTGATGCGGGCCGGTCGGTCGGCGTTAGATTGTGAAGAAACGTAGCCGATTCCAGTACTTAGGACAAGGCCTAGGGCGCTGGTCGCGCTAAGCTGCCAGATTTGGGCAGGCGGTGGTGTCAAAGGATACTGGCTTGGCGCAGTTGGGGCATCCACATACGTAACGAAACAGGCCGATTGATTGCATTTGCCGACCTCGACCTTGAATTCCTTCTAGGAGTGGTTTGTGCGAAGGATGGTCCATTGGGGCTTATGTACTCCCTTGGCCGCGTTGGCGTTACACCTCAAAGCGGCTTGCAAATTGTACTACTGAGTGAGTAATTTGCGCATGTTGCCATACCCCTATTGGACACACAAAATATGCGGGGTTTTCTATTCACTATCGATAAAGTGGCGTTCGATTCTGGCACCGATAACGTGTGGGTTGTGTAACGCGCTGTGGACATAACGGTATTGACCTAAATTAAAAAGTCACAGGGGCGTACAACGTCTTTCGTGCGGCGGAAGAGCAAGAAATTTAAGCCACTTGCTATGCTCTCGCTTGGGCACAATCGGTTTTGCCTCTGGGTTCAGCAGTTGATAGGCGTTGGGTGGTTTTCGTCTGCGCTATTTTGCGATCAAGGCGGTTGTTTTCAATGTAGGTTAACACACAGTTTGACAGGCGCGCCAAAGTGATGATCTCGGCGCAGTGGATAGAGGTCGGAGATATGCAAAAGCCGTTTTGCGCCAATAGTTTGAACCAGTTTCCGAATGTAACAATGGTGTGGTAGTTGCGAGCGATGTTTAAGGGGGCGGTTCATCTGGCAATCGTTCCATATTTGACTTATTTAGGACTAGATGTGCGAATATTATCGCAGAAGTAATTCCGGAGACCTCGAATGACCATCCCATCTCACGTGAAAGATATGCTGAAAAAAATTCGGGCTCGGTTTCAAATGGGTCCCTTGCAAGAGCGTATGTTGCCCAGTGATGCGGAGTTTACAACGTTGCGCCCCGTTCGCAAGGCCACAGCGGCCTCGGTTGCGCGATACTGGACGCGCTTGTTGGAGGTCGCATCAGAAGAGGATCGCGCGGCGCTTGCTGATCCGCTCACGATGGAGGCCCCCGAGCAATTTAGTGCGAATATCGAGAATTTTATCGGAACGGTTAAAGTGCCGGTTGGCATCATTGGTCCTCTGCGTATTAACGGATTGAACGCGCACGGTGACTATCACGTGCCGATGGCAACGACCGAAGCGGCGCTCGTTGCCTCCTATGCGCGCGGGGCCTATGCGGCAACAAAATCGGGGGGGATTAGCACGGCGCTTTTGTACGAAGGGGTCATCCGAACGCCTGCTTTTGTGTTTGATAGCCTGCTGAATGCGGGCATGTTCGTTGAGTGGGTTGTCACTGAAATCGAGGGGCTGAAAGCGGCGGCCGAGGGAACGACACAGTATGGCAAATTGGTGTCGCTTGAACCCGTTATTGATAACAACATCGTCTTCCTGATTTGCCGTTACACGACGGGTGATGCGGCGGGCCAAAATATGGTGACAATTGCGACCGACGCGCTGTGTGAGAAAATCGAAGCGGGGTGCCCCGTTGACATCAAGGCTTGGTACATCGAAGGCAATTTCTCGGGCGACAAAAAGGCGTCGTTTCTGGGCTTGGTGACGGGGCGTGGCCGAAAGGTGAGTGCTTCCGTGATACTAAAGGCTGAGGTGGTCGAAAAGACATTGGGCACGAACGTTGAGGCGATGCTTGCGTATGGGCAAGTTGCCAACCTTGGGTCGCACCTGTCGGGGCAATTGGGTGCGCAGGCACATTTCGCCAACGGACTGGCGGCGCTTTATATAGCAACGGGTCAGGATGCCGCCTGCGTCGCAGAAAGCGCGATGGGGATCACGCGGATGGAGGCCCGAGGCCGCGATCTTTTCTGCAGTGTTACCATGCCCAATATTCTGGTGGGATCGGTCGGTGGCGGCACATCTTTGCCCAGCCAATCGGCGGGTTTGAACATTCTGGGCCTCAAAGGTTTGGGCAAAGGCGCCGCCTTGGCTGAAGTTGCGGCGGCGACATGCCTTTGCGGCGAAATCTCGATTGTTGCAGCGATTGCGGCAGGGCATTTCACCCGTGCGCATGAAAATTTGGCGCGGCATCGATGAGTTTAATAGCCCTTTGGATCTATCAAAAAGAACGGTTTCCGCTTGCAAAGACAGGGCCGTTACTTGCCGTTTTTTCTGCTGCAAGTATTTGCGTTTCTGCCGAACTTTCTGGACGTCCCTTGCCCGGTGTCGGCGCGTTTGTTGCCGGCTTTCTCATCGCGATGATGCTGTTTTTTCAAATGCGTGTTTGCGACGAATACAAGGATCTGGAAGATGATCTGCGGTTTCGTCCTGACCGCCCAATCCCGCGCGGATTAATTTCCCTAAAGACGATTGTCTGGTTGGGCGTGGCCTCAATGCCGATCACCGTTTTGGCGGCGTGGCTGTGGCATCCTCCTGTTTTGTGGTTGCTGTCACTGGTCTGGTTTTGGTTGGCCGTGATGACCGTTGAATTTGGGATGCCTGCATGGCTCAAGGCGAGGCCGATCCTTTATTTGCTCAGTCACATGGCGATTATGCCGCTGATTGATCTCCTGCTGACCAGTTTAGAATGGATGCCAAATGGCAAGGCTGCGCTGGGGCTTGTTTTGTTTTTGGCATTGTCCTTCGTGAATGGATGCGTTTTGGAAATAGGGCGCAAATTGTGGGCGCCAGCACGCGAAATCGTGGGAGTCGATACCTATTCTGGTCTGTGGGGCCCTGCGAAAGCTGTACTTATTTGGACGGCCTGTGTCGGAGCCTCATTTGCTTTGCTGTTGGGCGTTGGGGCCTTAACAGGAGTGTTTTGGATCAGCTTTGTTTTGGGTGGTTCTGGGGCGGCGCTCTGCCTGATCAGTGCGGTTGCTTATGCCAAGTCTCCGACGGAGAAGGCAGAAAAACGGATGGATACACTGGCCGGTCTCTGGGTATTTTCTTGCTACGCGATTGCCGGTTTTGCACCGATTTTGATGAGGGTTTTTTAATGTCGTTTATTGTATCTCAGGCAGACGCGCGCGACGTGCAGGCGGTTGGCGGTAAGGCGGCTGCGTTATCGCGACTCGCGGGGTTCGGGTTTACGCCGCCCGCATTTTTCGTGATCCGCACTGAGGCCTTTGAGGATGGAAAAAAGATTGCTGGACTAGTGGCGGCTATGGCCAAGCTGGGCGAGGGGCCGTTCGCCGTTCGCAGTTCTGGCAAACAGGAAGATGGTGCAGATCACAGCCACGCGGGGCAGTTTGAGACGGTTCTGAATGTCGCTAACGCCGACGTAGAGAAAGCGGCGCAACAGGTTTGGCAATCTGGATTTTCGCAAACGGTTGCAACCTATCGCGCGCTCAAATCAGGTGGCGAGGCTGAGGGGCCAGCCGTGATTGTGCAACGTATGATCGATGCGGTTTCTGCGGGCGTCGCGTTTTCGGCCAATCCAGTGACAGGGCGTCGGGATGAGGTGGTGATTTCTGCGATTGCGGGTTTGGGGGAGCGGCTGGTGTCGGGCGAAGAAGACGGCGAAGACTGGACCGTTGGCGCGACGATTATCGGCCCCGAAACACCCTCCGTTTTAACCGAAGCGCAAGCGAAAAACATTGCCGAATTGGCGCGACGGTCCGAGGCAGCTTTCGGTGTTCCACAGGATATCGAATGGGCGATTGATGCCGATGGTTTGCATATTTTGCAATCGCGGCCCATCACAACGGCACTTTTGCCGCTCGCGAACCCCGACACTGTGCTAACGATATTTGATAATTCCAACATCGTTGAAAGCTATCCCGGCATGGTCAGTCCGCTGACATATTCCTTTGCCGTGCATGTTTATGATCGCGTTTACCGCGCGTTCCTTGCATTGCTAGGCGTATCAGACGCCACCATTGCCGAGCAATCAGCGGTCTTTAGCAACATGTTGGCGCGCGTGGATGGTCGTGTTTATTACAACCTTGTCAATTGGTATCGGGCGCTGGCCCTCTTGCCGGGGTTCTCGCTGAATCGGGCCTATATGGAGACGATGATGGGGGTGGATACCCCGATGCCGTCGGAGGTGACGGATGCCATTGGTCCTCGTCCCGCTAGCGGAATGGCGCGCGTAACTGAGTATTTCAAGATGACCCGCGCGGGTTTAGGTTTGATCTGGCAGGCGGTTTTGCTGCCCCGTACCCGCAGACGTTTTTATGGCAGGTTGAATTCTGCATTATACAGTGGCTTTGATTTGCAAACTGCTGGCCCGACCGCGCTGGCCGCTGAATACCGCAAGATCGAAAGCACCTTGCTCGATCGCTGGGACGCGCCGCTTGTGAACGACTTCCTGTGCATGATCGCCTTTGGGAGTTCGCGCAATTTAATAGAAAAGTGGCTCGGCCCCGAGGGAGTGCTTTTGCATAATGATGTGATGATCGGTCAAGGCAATATCATCTCCGCAGAGCCAGCCAAACGCATCGCGCGGATTGGGCAGATGGTTAAGGCCGCAGGTGTGGCGGATACGTTGGTGGCGCAGGGCCTTGCTGGCTTGAGGGCGCACCCAAAAATTCAGCAAGAGTTGGAGGCCTATCTGGAAAAGTTCGCCGACAGGTGCACCGAAGAATTGAAGCTGGAAAGCATTACTTTGCGCGAAGACCCAAGCAGCCTGTTGGCGGCGATTGCAGCGAGTGCCACGCGCGGTGCGGTCGCAGAGCACGCGGTGCGTGAACCGGATTGGGTAGCGTTGTTCAAGAATCCAGTAAAACGGGCCTTTGCGAAATGGCTGATCACATGGACCAAAGCCCGTGTGCGCGACCGCGAAAACCTGCGATTTGAACGGACTCGTATCTTTGGCTATGCGCGCAGAGTGTTCGTTGCTCTGGGCCGTGAGTTGACGGCGCGGGACCTGTTGGAAGAACCGCGCGATGTGTTCTTTTTGACCACAGAGGAATTGCTTGGCGCCGTTGAGGGTTTTGGTCTGTCGCCAGACCTCAAATCACTGGTGGCGTTACGTAAATCGGAGGATGCGCATTCTGCAAAACGCGCAGACCCTCCTGAACGGATCGAATTGCGCGGCCCAGCAATTGCACCAACGTGGAACGATCCGGTGATGGAAAACGACGCGAGTTTGGTGCGCACGGCGACGGGCTGTTCGGCTGGACGGGTCACCGCAAGGGCGCGCGTTATCCGGGATCCCAGAACTGAGGTGCTTGCTTCTGGCGATGTTTTGGTTGCGCGCCATACAGATCCGGGATGGATTGCGGTGTTCGCAAATGCCTCGGCTATTGTGGTTGAGCGTGGTTCCCTCCTGTCGCATTCGGCGATTGTGGCCCGCGAACTTGGAATCCCTTGCGTGGTCGGCCTCAAGGGGGCAACTCAGTGGATAAATGATAGGGAGATGATCACCGTGGACGGAGCAACAGGACAGGTGGAGCGGCACAACGATGACCTCTGAAATCGAGGCGAAAGCCGCATTTGACCACATTCGTTACGCCCAGTTGTGGGAGGACGCGGATGTCTTGACCCAAGGGTTGGGCGATTGCGCGGGCAAGATGCTGGTGTCGATCTGCTCGGCGGGCGACAATGCCTTGGCGATGTTAACGTTGGACCCTGCGAAAATCGTTGTGGTCGATCTGTCTCCCGCACAGATTGCCTGCCTCAAGCTGAGGATTGGCGTATTTCAGAACCTAAGCCATGCGGAATTTGTAGAGCTTATGGGTGCACGTCCCTCAACACGGCGCAAGGTTCTTTTGAGCAAAGCTTTGAACGGTGTCGACGAGGAGACCCGCGCTTTCTGGACCGCCCTTCGGGACGATGTAGAGAAGGTCGGTGCAGGTGGCGTCGGCAAGTTTGAACGGTATTTTCGCATTTTTCGCACGCGCTTGCTGCCACTGGTTCATTCGGCGAAAACCCTCGATGATATCTTCGTGTCGCGCACTTCGGCGGATCGTCAGGCGTTCTATGACACCCGTTTTAATACTTGGCGTTGGCGGTTGTTGCTGAATGTGTTTTTCTCAAGGTTCGTGATGGGGCGCATGGGGCGTGATAAGGCGTTTTTTGAGCACGTCGAAGGCAGTCCCGCCCAACATGTGGCGCGTCGGATTCACCATGCTGCCGTCGCCACAGACCCCGCACAAAACCCCTATCTGCATTGGATTATCAAGGGTACGCATGGCGCGGCCTTGCCGATGACATGGCGTGAGGAGCATTTTGAAACGATTAAATCGCGGCTTGACCGGATTGAAATTCGGCCAGGGTCCCTTGAGGCATTTGTCTCGACCGGCGAAAAGGCTGATGGGTTCAACCTCTCGGATATTTTTGAGTATATGTCGCCTGAGATTTTCGCGAAAGTCTATGAGAGTATCTTGAGCGCCTCCGCCCCAAAAGCGCGGTTGGTTTATTGGAATATGATGGCCCCGCGCCGCGTTCCTGCGGCCTTTGCGGCAAGCGTGACGACCCTTCGCGAAGTGGAGGGCGAGGGGAAGGCCATCGACAAAGCGTTCTTCTATTCGGACTTCGTCGTTGAGGAAGTCAAAGAGTGAGTCCCGTCCTACAAATAGCGCTGGCGCTTGGGTCTGTTGTCGGGCTGATGGGGTTGATGGCGGGTGTTCGGCATTTGGCGGGCACGTGGCAAATTGGTTCTGAGGTGCAGCGCAAACTGGTCCACATTGGCACTGGAATTTACGCGCTCACCCTGCCGTGGCTCTTCCCTGATCGCTGGCCGGTGTATCTGTTGGTTGGGCTGACACTTGTTGTAATGCTCCTCCTTCGATTACCAAATTCGCGATTGGGCGCGACGTTGCATAGCGTTGAAAGACAGTCCTATGGTGATTTTCTTCTAGCGATTTCGGTCGGGGTTTGCCTGTTTTTGGCGGGAGATCAGCTCTACCTTTATGTCCTGCCTATTGCCGTGCTAACCCTCGCGGATGCCGCAGCGGCCTTGGCTGGAAGCACCTATGGGACCAAGTTTTTCCGTGTTGAGGAAGGCGAGAAAAGTCTCGAAGGCAGCGCGGTTTTTTTTACGGTCACTCTGCTGATTTCGGTTATTTGCCTCATGCTGATGACGTCCTTTGCCCCGCCAAATATTATCGTGCTCTCTTTGATGGTCGCGGGATTTGGCACCTTGGTTGAAGCCGCCAGTTGGCGGGGTTTTGACAATCTGTTTCTACCGGTCGGTTTGCTGATTTTCCTGACGGCCCACGGGACGAGCACGCTGGGGGAACTCGTCTTTCTCGCGGCGATTTTTGCGCTCAGCATCGTAGCCTTCAAAATTGTCGCCCCGAAATTTGGCCTGAACGCACATGCGGTTCGCGTCTATGTGACGTCCATATTTTTATTGCTGGCGGTGACTGATCCCCAGAACACGATCTTTCCCATTCTCGTGCTCGTCGCGCATATCTGGAGCCGCAGTGTCGCGCCCTGCGATAGCAAGTTTCCAGACCTCGATGTGGTTGCCGCATTGGTGCTGGTCAGTCTAGGATTTTTGACCCTAGGCAAGGCCACGGGGCCAACAGCGATATCGTTTTATGGAATTGCAGCGATGGGCATGTTGATGGGGTTTTGCGCGATTGCAGCCTCGGCCAGTCGGCCCGTGGTTCGCTATCCGATGGTGCTCGGCCTTGCATTGGCCCTGCTCGCCATCCGCGAAGGCGTTGTGCGATTGAACCCAGATAGCGCAAATTGGAACGGTCCGATGTGGCCCGCAGTGTTCATCTGTGTCGCCCTCACAGCCCTTGGCCCAATGATCTTGTCGCGCGTATTTGCAACGCACCGCGTGGTGAAACTGACATTTTTGGCGCTGCTTATCCCGCTGCCATACTACGTGATATCCACCGGATTTTAGGAGCAAAGACATGACGCAACAGACCTTCAAAACCGAGGGCGCAAAGATCACAGCCTATTTGGACGGACCGCGTTGGGAGGGTGTCCCCGCCGCCACGGTTGGCGGGTTTAGTTGCACATCCGTTGACGCAGGGGTGGAGGTTCTTGCGCAAGCCTTGGCCTATATTCGCGCCAATGGGCCGCGGCGGGTTTTGGGACCAATGGAGCGCGATACGTGGCATAGTTATCGCGCTGTCACGCAATCAGATGACAGTCCCGCGTTTTTGCTAGAACCCGCAGCGCAACCTCTGGTGCTTGAGGTGTTTCAAGCGACGGGTTTCACAGAAATCAGCAGTTATTTTTCGGCCCGCGTGCCCCTTGCGCAAACGGCACAAACGCCCCCGCCAGCAACTGAAAACTTCACGATTGAAGCTTGGAACGGCAAAAATCCCGAAGGATTGTTTGAGCAGGTTTTTGCCCTGTCTACCCAAGCTTTTGCGAAAAACGCGTTCTATAAACCCATAACCCACGAGGCGTTCATGGCGATGTATATGCCCATCGTACCCTTGTTGAAACAAGAACTAATCTTCTTTGCCCGCAGGCCGGATCAATCTTTGGCTGGGTTCCTATTTGGCACCCCGAATTATGCAGAAGGGCCAAACCCAACCAGCGCTATTCTCAAGACCTATGCCAGCCTATCGAAAGGCGCGGGCCAACATCTGGCTTATGCTTTTCACACTGCGGCGAAGAAGGCCGGATACAGCAGCGCTATCCATGCCTTGATCCACGATGACAACTTGTCTGCATTGCGCAGCGCTACTGAAGGGGCGGATATCTTTCGACGCTATGGTTTGTTTGGGCTGAAGTTGGATGACTAACCTCCTTGATGATTTTGCCGCTGCGGTTGCCAAACATCCTGACAGGATTGCAATCATAGACGGCAAAGGGCGCGAAGTAACATTCGCTCAACTCAAGGAGCGCGCCGACGGTTTTGCGCGCGCATGGCATGCACGCGGGATTCGTCGGGGCGATAAAGTCCTGTTGGCGATGTCGGTTGACGCCGACCTCTACGCCGCACTTGCCGCTCTTTGGGTCCTTGGGGCGACGGCGGTTTTGCCCGAACCTGCGATGGGTCTCGCCGGATTGCGCCATGCGGCACGCGCCACAAATATCAGCGCATTTTGCAGCTCTGGACTGTATGGGCTTTTGAAATGGGTCATACCCGCATTATGGGCGCGGCGTCATCTAAGGCCACATGGTATCAAGGGGGCGGATTTCGACCTCCACACGCCCGATGACTCGGATATCGCGCTCATCTCATTTACGTCAGGAACCACGGGCGCGCCAAAAGCTATTCCCCGCAGCCACGCGTTTTTGTCAGCGCAACATCGGGCCATCGCCCCTTTGCTGCAAAGCGCTCAGGTGGAGCGTGATCTCGTTGCGTTTCCTGTTTTTGTGCTGATCAATATAGCAAGTGGGCGGACGTCCATTTTGCCCAATTGGAAAATGTCCCACCTTGATCAACTGACTCCAGAGCAACTTGTCGCTTGGATCACAAGCCAAAACATAACGCGAGCCCTGCTGCCGCCGTCGCTTTGCGAAAAACTGACCAAGGCGAGTATTACGGATTCGCTACACACTGTCTTTACGGGGGGTGGGCCCGTCTTTCCCGATGCTCTGGATCGTCTGACTACGTCGAAACCCGATCTGAAAATTGTCTGCGTTTATGGTTCGACCGAAGCGGAGCCCATCGCTCATCTTGACGCCGCCGACATCTCCTCCGATGATCGTTCTGCGATGGCCAAGGGACGCGGACTTCTGGTGGGGCGTCCCGTAGAGGACATTCGCCTGCGCATAAGAGATTATGAGATTCAAGTCGCAGGCGCCCACGTCAACAGTGGCTACCTAGACCCCCGCCAAAATGTGGAAAACAAGGTTCAAGAAGGAGATACCATCTGGCATCGCACCGGAGACGCGGGGTATTTGGATGAACAGGGGCGTCTTTGGCTCTTGGGGCGGATGGGCTCGCAAGTTTTCCTAGCGGGCCGCGCGACTTTTCCATTCTCGGTTGAGGTCGCGGTGCGCCAATGGGACGGCGTGAACCAATGCGCGCTCATGTCCATGGAAAACGAAAGCTACCTCGTGATTGAGGGGGATCCGCGCCATGAAACGATTTGGCAAAAACGGGCCACAGAGTTCGATATTGATCGAGTTGTACGGGTCGCCAAGATGCCGATGGACAAACGACACGCCTCCAAGATTGATCGATACGCACTGCAGAAAATGATCGCCTCCTGACAATGTGCACGGCCGCCCTACATACCTATCCTACTTTAAATTGTGGCCGTTTCCTTGTGTCTAAGAGAAAAGATTTGCGCCGAGAAAATCCATCTTTCGCTCTCGTCGGATGTGAAGGCTGCCCACCGTCCACGCATCTGTTTTCAAAGGCCTCACTTAGCCGATCGCAGCGAGTTCCTTTGATGCAAAGTCGTAAGGTTGCTCGCCTAGCGTGGCGCCAGTTCGATGCGGACTAATGGGCCGTGTCATTGTCCTTGTCGTGCCTCGTTCGAATTTGTTGCACAGTACCTCCATCGTCTTTCCAACGGTCGATAGGAACCTCGCGCGTCGAGGACGATGTCTCTATTGCGAAATGGTTTTTGGGTTCAAATAAATGTGGGAAGAGCTCTTCAAAGTCAGCTTTACAAATCATCATTGGTTTGTCCCTTTCAGGTTGATTTTCTCTTTCATTTTCGTTCGGATGGGGTGCGTCCTTTAAGTACAAGGGCGCGCCCTTTTTGGTCTGCTTCTCATTACGCAGCTTGCCGCAAAGTGTTTTGATCTTCCACACGCGCGATTTGCTTTGGCGCAAATGGAACTATGCCGAGTTCACGTTCTTCAATGCCATCAACGACGCGCTCAATGTCGTAGCGGAAAATGCCGATATCTCTGAGCAGGCGGTCATCCATTGCCTGCAATACCGCGATCATTTTGCGCCGCTTCCAGCTTCGGATGGCCGAACGCAACCAACGCCGCAAGACCCCGCCCCGAACGGGTGCCCTGTGAGGGTGTACGACCGCTGCGTTCATACGATGTGTTAAGTGATTCCGGTTCAATATATAGGGATGCATGTCATCCTCCAAGTATAAGGTTGCTGAAGCCATGACGCCGAATTTTGCCGCACCCAAATTTCAGACAACGGTTATTCGCGATTTGAAATTGGACTGTGCAAAGACGGGCGTCTTCGAAATAAGATCAAAGTGATCTGTATGAACCCCGAGGCGGAAAGCGGCACAAATGGCGCGCCCCCCTCGGGGTTATCAGCGGTTCGGTTGTTTACCTGCAAAAAGCAGGAACCTCATATCAACGTTATACATCATTACTCTAATGTGGGGGGCCTGACCGAGCGCTTCAAGACGGATGGGGGCGGAGATTATCTTTTTAAGCAGGCATGTTTGCTTCTGGGCCATTTGGGTAACAAGACGCTTAAGACGCCAATATTTTCCCGTCAGGATTGACTATTGAGGCGTCGATACATAGCTATAGAGGCATGTTGGAACACGCAGATCATTATCGATTTCTACTGCTGAACCGCCCGTAACCCCGGGCGGTCAAGGTGCGTTCGCACCTTCCATACCTTCCGGGGTCTCCTCACATTCCTAAAACGTGAACGCGGCGAAATCTCGCCCGAGGAGGTGGTATGAAAAGTCTCGTCCAAGCCGAACAGTCCAGTAATCAATGCCACTCTATTTTGCGGGCCCTCCGGAATATTCCGTCTCCTTTGCCCGAGGCGGATTATCAGAAACGACAAGCGCACCTTGAAGATTGCGCACGTGCCATGCGCTTGAGTTCGCAACTGCCTATGTCCTGGCGAATAAGTTGATGAACACGCGGCCTTTAGCCGATGTCTATTTCTCTGATTTGGTGATCGTCGTCACACATTCGGCCTAGGCCATCACATAATTTACAAAAGGAGTATCCCTTATGTCACTCACCGTCCAACCCCTAAAAAGAGCGACCAAAGCTAACCCAAGAGTCATCATTAATGCAGAAGAGCTTGCGCATTTGGAAGGCCTCGCTGACGGCATAATGAAGCGTAATCCGGCATTGGCTGACCGCATGCTCGAAGAGCTTTCCCGCGCGCGCATTGTGGCTCCCGCAAAGGTGCCTAAAAATGTCGTGACCATGGGCAGTACCGTGAGGTATCGCGACGAAATGACGGGCCAAGAAAAAACGGTGACGCTGGTATATCCGGAAAACGCCGATATCGCACAGCTTCGGGTCTCGGTGATGACGCCAATCGGTGTCGCCCTATTGGGACTGGCAGAAGGCGCAAGCTTTTATTGGGATACCCGAGATAATCAGCGCCGTATGTTGACGATTATCACGGTCGAGCAACCTGCGGCGATAAATTAAACATTGCGTATTGAGGGTAAGGCGCCTTGAGTGGTTCGTACCAATTACCTGACCATTACATGAGTATAATATGCCGATGCGCATCCCTAACGAGAAGGCTGCGCATCTACACACAAGGTAACAGCAGATACGGCGCTGGAAACAGCCGACGCTGCCAACGAAAGGGTTTGCTATGAAGGTTGTTGTTATGGGCGCGGGCGTCATCGGCGTTACCACTGCGTATTATCTGGCCAAACAAGGTGCCGAGGTCGTGGTGATTGATCGTCAGACAGGTCCGGGGCTGGAGACCAGCTATGCCAACGCGGGCCAGCTAAGCTATGGTATGACTTCGCCTTGGGCCGCTCCTGGCATTCCGATGAAAGCCGTCAAATGGATGTTTATGAAGCGCCGCCCGCTGTTCATCTGGCCATTGATCAGCCCGACCATGTGGAAATGGTGCGTGCAGATGGTCGGCAATTGCAACGAGGAAAGCTATCGCATAAACAAGGGGCGTATGGTGCGTGTCTCTAGCTATTCGCGCGATGTTATGCCCGATCTGATTGCGGAAACAGGCGTCGAATACGATGGCCGCGCGCAGGGTACCTTGCAGCTGTTTCGGACTGCCAAACAGATGAAGGGATCCAAGGCCGATCAGGATATTCTGGCGGAATACGGATCGCCCTATGAGGTGCTTGGCCGCGACGCCTGTATCGAGGTTGAGCCTGCTCTGGCAGAGGTGCGCAACAAATTCGTCGGTGGCCTGCGCCTGACGGCCGACCGCACTGGCGATTGCCGCATGTTCACAATTGCGCTGACGGAGAAATGCATCGAAATGGGGGTAGAGTTTCAATATGGTCAGGCGATCAAATCCATCGCCGTTGAAGACGGCAAAATCGCTGGTGTGGATACAGAAATTGCGGGGCGCATCACGGGCGACGCTTATGTCTGTGCCATGGGCAGCTATGCTGTGAATGTACTAAATCCGATTGGAATCAAGCTGCCCGTCTATCCGGTCAAGGGGTATTCCGTCACGCTCCCTGTCACCGATGATGCCTTTGCTCCCCAATCCACGATCATGGATGAAACCCACAAGGTCGCGATCACCCGTTTGGGCGACCGCATTCGCGTGGCAGGGCAGGCCGAGATTGCGGGGTATTCCAACCGCCTTGGGCCACACGCCACCGATACGGTGAAACACGTCATCGGTGATTTGTTCCCCAAAGGTGGCGATATTTCGCGTGCCGAAGGATGGACAGGTCTGCGCCCTATGACACCAGATGGCACACCGGTTCTTGGGCCAACCCAATACGATAATTTGTTCCTGAATACTGGCCATGGCACTTTGGGGTGGACGATGGCCTGTGGCTCAAGTCGTGCCGTAGCTGATGTGGTCCTAGGGAAAACGCCCGAGATTTCCATGGAGGGGCTGACTGCGGCGCGTTACGCGCGTTAGGGGGCGCGGTTGCCGCTTAGTGTGGATCATCCAATGAGCCGTGAATTGCGAATTGCTCAAGCCCCGCCGCCTGTGCTTCGATCACGCGGTAGCTTTCCCGCACGCCTGCCTCGGTGAGGTCGCGCGCGACCGTAAGCAATGTGTTGGGATCGTGTTCATCACACAAATCCGTCATCTGTGACAACTCTTCCAGCGCGACATTGCGGGCGGCCTCAAGGGAGGGCGCGCCGTAGATGTCGACGAAATGCTGCGCCAATAAATCGGCCAGCGCGTCGCGTTCGGCGGGTTCTATTTGGGTCACGGCCACGAAACTGACGCGGCCAAAGGTTTCGCACCCCATCCAGCCGTTGGCAAAGGCCTGCCGTGCTTTTCCCGTCAGGTCCGCCTCGGACCAGTTGGAGAATTCAAAGCCGCCTGAAATGCACCATTCGCCAGTGCGCGCAGGGTTGTGGAAAACGCGTGTGTCGCTTTCGTCAAAATGGATGGCGCGGGCAAGTTTCATGCGGGCTCCGTAAGCAGGTCGGTGAGAGGGAACAGGCGGGTTTCGCCTTCGGATTTTAACAAGAGGCCAAGGTTTTCATCAATCCCGATGTATGTTCCGCGATGCCCAGATATTGTCATGTCGGTATCGAGTCCCTGCGCCAAGCCAAGCCAGTTGCGATGCAGGCGCGCAGGTCCATCATCGGCCCAAGTGTTTATTTCGACGAGTGTGTGCCGCACCCATGCTTCCAGCAATGTCACCGCGTCGACCTCGCCACAGCCCTCGGCGTAAAGGGCGGTGGCGTCGGGCGTTAAGCCCGTGTCATCAGAAGGCGGCCAAAGATCCAAGGTGATACCGATGACCAACCAGTCGGGGAGCGCGTTAGGATCACGGCTTGATGCCGCGATGCTTAACTTACCGCAAAGGCCGCCGTTCAAATAAATTTCGCCGCCCCATCCCAAATGCACGCCCACTTCTGGCGGGGCCAACGCCCCAAGTGCATTTTGAAATCCAACGCCACATAACGGCAGCATGCAAGCCGCGTCGCGCAGCGGCACTTCGGGGGCAAAAACGATTGCGGCCCGCAGCCGATCATAGGCTAGATCATAGGTGACCAATCCCGCGTCGCACACGTTTGACGCCTCGGCACAAGCCAGCACAAAAGGGCTGGTGCCTTTGGCGTCTAAGCCGGAAAACAGCGGAGGGAACACGGGCGGTGTCATGCGTGGCCAAGTTCTATCAACTGCTGTGCCACGGCGCGAAACCCTGCAGCTTGGGGACTGTCGGGTTTGGAGACGACAATCGGCGCGCCTCCATCTGCGGCCAGTCGGATATCAAGGTGCAGCGGAATTTCGGCCAGCAACGGTACGCCCAGTTTGGCGGCCTCCGCCTTAACGCCGCCATGACCAAAGACATGTTCCTCGTGACCACATTGCGTACAGATATGCGTGGACATGTTCTCGATCATCCCGATGATGGGCGTGCCGAGTTGGTTGAACATATCAATGCCCTTGCGCGCATCCAAAAGCGCCACATCCTGCGGGGTGGACACAATGATCGCCCCGTTAAGTTGTGCTTTTTGGGCCAATGTCATTTGCACATCGCCCGTGCCAGGGGGCAGATCAACGATCAACACATCTAGCGCGCCCCACTGCACCTGTGTCAGCATTTGCTGCAACGCCCCCATCAGCATCGGGCCGCGCCAAACAACGGCTTGGTCTTCATTTGTCATCAGTCCGAGGGACATCATCGTCACGCCGAAATTGCGCATCGGCAGGATCGTTTTGCCATCTGGCGACGAGGGCCGCCCCGACACGCCGAGCATGCGCGGTTGCGATGGGCCGTAGACATCGGCATCGAGCAGCCCAACACGCCGCCCTTCCGCCGCCAGAGCACAGGCGAGGTTGGATGCGACCGTGGATTTCCCTACGCCGCCCTTGCCTGAGGCCACGGCAACAATCCGATCTACTCCGGGTATTTTTTGCGGCCCTGCGGGTTCTGCGGGGCGGCTCAATTTAAGGTCGGGAGGCGCGGCAGGTGCGCTGTGGGCCGTCATTACGACAGACAGTTTTTCAACACCGGGCAGGGCCTTAATCTTGGCCTCAGCCTCCTCCTTGACCTTACCATACGTTGCCGCATGGTTGCCGCTGACTTCCAGCACAAATCGCACGGCACCGCCCTCGACGGTTAGCGCCTTGATCAATCCAGCATCAACAAGCGACGCGCCACTGACTGGATCGGTCAATGTTTTCAGCGCGGCCAGCACATCCTCGCGAGCGAGTGTCATATCCGGATCAACCCTTGATCGTGCCGGTTACGACGTGTTCTAAATCCACGCCATCAATGGTCAGGACTACGCGCGCCTCGAATTGCTTGCCCTCGGTTCCGCCCGCTTTGCGAAACGCTTCTTCGATGGCCTGTTGCGAGGTCACACCGACCTGCTTGAGAAATTTACGCATGGACATGTTGAGATCTTCGCTCATTTTCGTCTCCTATTCGAATTTAGTGATCTTTGCGTTTTGACAGGTAGTCGTCCGTCGTGCGTACACGTGGGCGTTCTTTGCCCGCGAAGGGATTGTCTTGAGAATGGAATTGGGCTTGAACGCGGCAATTGTCGCACATTTGGATCATCCGCGCGGTCGCGGGATTGGCGAACATTGCGTGGTTTCCAGCAAGTTTTTCCATGATCTTTTCGACGGTGGATTTGACACCAAAAAGGTTGCCGCATTCAACACAGGCGAAAGGCTCTTCCTCGTTTAGCACCACTTGCGCTAGGGCCGTGTCGGTGAGGTTGATTTGCGGTTGCAAGGTGATGGCCTTTTCAGGGCAAACATTGGTGCACAGCCCGCATTGCAAGCAGGCATCCTCCTGAAACCGCAGTTGCGGCATATCGGGGTTGTCGACCAATGCGCCAGAGGGGCACAGCGAAACGCAAGCCAAGCAAAGGGTGCAGGCATCCGTGTCGACGATCACCGCGCCGTAAGGTGCGTGCTCGGGCAGGGGGGCGACTTGGACGTCAACCATGAGGGCTTTGGCTGCGAGGCGGGTAATTTGGCGTCGCGACCCTTGGGCAAGGATGGGGTTTTCCACACGTATAGGTGTCGCCGCGCGATCATGAAGTTGCTCGGACAATTCGTCGGGATCGGCAATATCAAGCAGTCGCAGCGAGTCTCCCGCGCCCATGGCCATGGCCAGTTCAGATTGGGCCGCTAGCACGGCGCGGTCGCTTTTTGGAGCAAGCAAAATGTCGACACCCGCAAAGCCGCTGGCCAGAGCGGCAAGCATCTCGGCGTGGCCGAACATGGCAAGGGCGTCGATCTCCATGGGAATGACCTGTGCGGGCAGGCCGTTGCCAAACCGCGCGGCCAATCGGATCATTTCGGCCCCGTGGGCGTCATGGATCAGCAGCACGCCATCTTTGCCGTCCGCCTTGCGATAGGCCGAAGCCAACGTGCCGACGCGGCGGAAGACGAAATCAACCGGCGGCGTATCATAGCTGATCGCGCCCGAAGGGCAGACCGCAGAGCACGCGCCACATCCAGCGCAAATCATTGGGTCGATGCTTACATGCTCTCCCGCCGAGAGGATCGCACCGGTGGGGCATACATTCAGACAGTTGGAGCAGGCAGGCTTTTGCGCGCGCGAATGGGCGCAGAGAGAGGTATCTAGCCGGATATGCAGCGGTTTTTCAAAGGTGCCGATCATTTGGCTGGTGGCAAGGATGGCATCGGCCACAGCAGGGAGGCTTGCGGGGTCGGCGCGTACATATCCGTCGCGCTTTTCATGGGCCGAAAACAGCGGGGTGTCGCCCGTTAGGTCGAGAATTAGATCACATTCAGATTGCGCGCCATCGCGCGGTTCTGTCAGTAAAGGGGCGCCACGGCCGCCTGGTAAAACCTGTTGGAACCCGTCAATCGAAACGCGGAATTGCCCGAGTGTTCCCTTCGCATGGCGCAATTTCCCAACGTGGGCGTCATAGGTGTCCGTCACGGGCATATCTGAAGCTTCGGCTACTAATACGGTGACTGTCAAAATATCCGCGAGCTTCTCTGCGGCAGCAAACGCAACCTCTGGTGCTCCGATAATCAGGCAGATCCCTTCGGATACAACATCCACCGTTTTAGGGGATGGTTGCGGTAAAAGGGCGTCCGCCACCAATGCCGCCATCTTGGCAGAGGTGTCGCCAAGGTCGGACGTCCAGCCCGCGCGGTCGCGGATATCAACGAAAGCGGGAACGGGCGCGCCAAGGTCTTCGGCAAGGGCCGTGAAACGGGGGGCTTCTTGCTGGCAGGCAATCACCACGTCTCCGGTTTTGATGGCTTTAGCCGCGAGGTCGAGCTGGGATTGGCAGAGCGATGTATGCATCCGCGAACATTCCAGCCCTGTTGCCGTACTTAAGGCAGATGCATCAATAGTTTGTGTGCCAAGGCAATCACAGATCAGCAGTGTTTTTTTCATTTTGCCCCCCTTAAGCTTGCAACGGTAGATTGGATCGGCAGTGGATGAAAGAGGCTCCGTCACAATTCTGATCCAAATTCTACTTTGGACCCCATAATTGACAGAGAAATCGGATCGAGAAGCGAAACGATGAAGATGCCATCTTTAAATTATTTCAATAATTCAGTATACTGTGGTTAAACAATGATGTTGTCCAGCCAGCGGAGGAGCCAGCTTGTCGTTCGTCTTTCCTAATTCTCAATCCATCCCACTTGGAGTTGTGATCCGCAAATCACCCGGCGTGACCCGCTGGGCGAAGTGGGCATGGCGCGCGGTTGGTATTTTGCCTGGTGCGGGGCCTGCGGAATGGACGGTTTTGCGCCAAGAGGGGGACGTGACAGAGTTTCATGCGGGGACTGTGCCGCTTAATTTATATGTTTCGGATACCGAAGCCTATGTTCACGAATTACAGACCCGCGCGCCGTCTATCTATGTTGTCCTGAGCCCAGATACCACTTTGCCGAGTATACCGTGGAAGGTGATGTTAGCGACCGCTTCGCCTTATGAAGCGCAGGATTATTGCGACTCAGCTGAGGTCCAAGTCGAAAAAATTGTGATGCCAGAGGGTATGTTGGCTTGGGTCGCGGATTTCGTAAATAGCCACCACGAGGAAGAAGCTTTTGTCAAACGCAAGCGTCGAGACTGGCGCGAAGACGAAAAGGAGGATGGTATCGGTGATCCGCGGATTTCGCAGGACAGCGATGTGTATCGCGCGCCTCGGGGTCGCAAGGCAGGGATGAAATGACACGCACACCAACCTTCTGGGGCCAGCGCCGCGCTGCGGTCAAAGCCGAAGAAATCGCCATCGCCGATGCCGAAAAAGCCGCGCAGGAAGCCGCGTATCAGCAAACCCTTGCGGAGAAAAGTGACGAGGAGATTCTGCAAGAGCTGGACCTGCCTGATCCAGAAACGCTGAAGTTAGGCGATGATTTTGCCGCGTTTATGGCGCAGGCCGTACCTGAGCATCTGCGCAAACGTGCCCTGCGCAAGTTGTGGCGGAGCAATCCGGTTTTGGCCTGTGTGGACGGGCTTAATGATTACGATGATGATTATCTGACGGGCAGTTTTGGCAATGCGCCGATCACCACGAGTTATCAAGTGGGCAAAGGCTTACTTTCGCATGTTCTCGAGATGGCGAAGCCGGACGAAGTTGAAGCCTCTGAGCAGACCACCCTCGACAAAGTGGAAATTTTGGCCGAAGATATACAGCAAGAGGATTTGGTGGCTGACGCTGGGACGGATGTTTTGGCGGAAGATGTTGAAGAACCAGAGTTTTCACCACCACGCAGAATGGTTTTTAGTTTCGACGGGAGCGACGCATGACAGCGGTTCAAGCACAAGTCAAAATTGCCGAAGAAGATCGTCTGCGCGCGGACCTTTACAACTATCTCGGCGTTTTGCTTGCTGGGCCACCGGATGAGCTATTGTTGGCGCAAACTGCCGGTTTGACGGGGGATTCCTCACCATTAGGGCAGGCGATCAGTGGCCTTGCTCGGGTCGCAAAAGTCACCAAACCCAAATCCGCACTGAGCGAGTATAACGCCCTTTTTATCGGTTTGGGACGGGGCGAACTCTTGCCCTATGCCAGCTACTATATGACCGGATTTCTGAACGAAAAGCCGCTCGCCAATCTGCGCGCTGACATGGCCGCACAGGGAATCACGCGCTCACAGGATACGTTTGAGCCGGAAGACAGCATCGCGTCGTTGATGGAAATGATGGGCGGTATGATCGTTGGGCGCTTTGGCGATGTGGCTCCTTTGGAGCAGCAGAAGGATTTCTTTAACAAACACATTGGTCCATGGGCCACACATTTTTATACGGATCTACAGGGGGCAAAGACATCGGTTCTTTACGCTTCTGTCGGGGCCGTTGGCGCAGAATTCCTGAAAATTGAGCGGGAAGCGTTTAGGATGATGATAGGCTGAACGCCTGTCCCCTCATACGCAACATCGAAGACAACGGGAGAAGGAAACATTTTATGGCTGATACAAAAGCAGAGACAACCCGCCGGAATTTTCTGAAGGTAGCAAGTGCCGCCGTTCCAGGAGTGGTGGCGGTTGCCGCGGGTACCCAAGCAGAGGCTGCAGCTCCTGCGCCGGTCGACCTGTCATCGGACGTGATGCAAGACACAGAACATACGCGTGCTTATCTTGAAAGCACCCGTTTCTAAGACACCTCGCCCCGACTTACTGTGTCAGGGCACCGAAATTTTATGGCTACCAAGGCTGAGGCAACGCAGTAGTAGGGAGAACGACCATGCTCAGAAGAAAGACCAATGGCATTGCACGCGGGTCGGCACGACCCGCAGTGGCACAGGCCAAATCCACCTCCGTTGACCGCCGCTCGTTTTTGCGCGGCTCAGGACTTGTGATCGGCGGACTTGCCGCTGTTGCCGCAACTGGCGGAACTGTTTCAAAAGCCACAGCGCAAACTGCCTTGGACCGCACGGTCGAGATCAAAAAATCCATTTGCACCCATTGCTCGGTTGGTTGCACGGTTATTGCCGAGGTTGATAATGGCGTCTGGACGGGGCAGGAACCCGGCTTTGACAGCCCGTTCAACTTGGGGGCGCATTGCGCCAAGGGTGCTTCGGTGCGCGAACATGCCCATGGTGAGCGCCGTTTGAAATACCCGATGAAGAAAGAAAACGGCGAATGGGTAAAAATAAGTTGGGAAACTGCGATCAACGAGATCGGCGATGGCATGATGAAAATCCGCGAAGAAAGCGGACCGGATTCGGTTTATTGGCTAGGCTCTGCGAAGCACAGCAACGAGCAGGCCTATTTGTTCCGCAAATTTGCCGCTTATTGGGGCACTAATAACGTCGACCATCAGGCGCGGATTTGCCACTCGACCACTGTGGCGGGTGTGGCGAATACATGGGGCTATGGCGCCATGACCAACAGCTACAACGACATTCACAATTCCAAAGCGATTTTCCTCATTGGTGCAAACCCCGCCGAGGCCCATCCGGTTTCCTTGCTGCATTTGCTAAAAGCCAAAGAAGAAAACAACGCGCCACTGATCGTTTGCGATCCGCGCTTTACCCGCACGGCGGCACATGCCGACGAATACGTGCGCTTCCGTCCCGGATCGGACGTGGCATTGGTGTGGGGCATTCTGTGGCATATCTTTGAGAACAAATGGGAAGATACCGAGTTTATCCGCACCCGTGTTTGGGGCATGGACCAGATCCGCGATGAAGTGAAGCAATGGAACCCAGAAGAAGTAGAACGTGTCACAGGCGCGCCTGGGGAACAGTTAGAGCGCGTGGCGCGTACACTGGCGAACAACCGTCCCGGCACTGTGATCTGGTGCATGGGTGGCACCCAGCACAGCAACGGGAATAACAACACCCGCGCTTATTGCATCCTGCAACTGGCGCTTGGAAATATGGGTGTCGCAGGCGGGGGAACTAATATTTTCCGTGGCCATGACAACGTGCAAGGCGCCACCGACCTTGGCGTCCTAGCCGATACTTTGCCGGGATATTACGGCCTGTCCGACGGCTCTTGGGCGCATTGGGCGCGTGTATGGGACGAAGACCTTGACTGGCTCAAGGGGCAATTTTCCGATGCGAGCTTTGGCGATACCAAGATGATGAATCTGACCGGGATTCCGGTCAGCCGTTGGATTGACGGGGTGCTAGAGGATAAGGCCAACCTTGATCAGCCTGACAATACCCGCGCCATGGTTCTTTGGGGCCATGCACCAAACTCGCAGACCCGTATGAAAGAGATGAAAACCGCGATGGAGCGCCTCGAGATGCTCGTTGTGATCGATCCTTATCCGACGGTTTCTGCCGTGATGCAGGATCGCACAGATGGGGTTTACCTTCTCCCCGCCGCGACACAGTTCGAAACTCGCGGTTCTGTCACGGCATCGAACCGGTCACTGCAATGGCGCGAGCAGGTCATGGACCCATTGTTTGAGTCGCTGCCCGACCACACAATCCTCGCCAAGTTTGCCGAGAAATTCGGTTTCCATGAACGGATGTTCCGCAATATCGCGATTGACGAGGGCGGTGAGCCGAATGTCGAAGACCTGACCCGCGAGTTTAATCGTGGCATGTGGACCGTCGGTTATACGGGGCAAAGTCCCGAGCGGTTGAAAATGCACATGGAAAATCAGCACACCTTTGACCGCACGACGTTGCGCGCCATTGGCGGACCTGCGGATGGCGATTTTTACGGGTTGCCATGGCCTTGCTGGGGCACACCGGAAATGAATCATCCCGGAACGGCCATTCTGTATGACATGTCGATCCCTGTGGCGGAGGGCGGCCTGACCTTCCGCGCCCGCTTTGGTGTGGAGCGTGAAGGTGATAACCTGCTGGCCGAGGGCGTTTATTCCAAAGGGTCAGAGATTAAGGACGGCTATCCCGAATTTACGGTGCAGATGCTGCGTGATCTGGGATGGGAAAATGACCTTACCGATGTCGAAAAAGCCAGTATCAACGGCGTTGCCGGATATCCCGATGGGGCGCCCTTAACGGCGGAGCCTGCGGATGATGGTGGCTCTAACAATGCTGAAGAAGTGGGCGAGACATCGCAGCAAGGCGATATTCCGTCAGACTTCCTAGCCAAAACAGGCGGCGTGAATTGGAAGACCGACCTGTCGGGAGGCATTCAACGGGTTGCGATTGCGCATGGTTGTGCGCCCTTCGGGAACGCCAAGGCCCGCGCTGTGGTCTGGACTTTCCCTGATCCAGTCCCCCTTCACCGCGAACCCCTTTATACCAACCGCCGCGATCTCGTGGTCGATTATCCGACCTACGAAGACAAGAAATTCTGGCGGGTACCAACAATGTACCGCTCGATTCAGGAAAATGATTTCTCGCAAGAATACCCGATAATCCTGACCTCCGGTCGCTTGGTTGAATACGAAGGCGGGGGCGACGAAACCCGCTCCAATCCATGGCTTGCGGAATTGCAGCAGGACATGTTCGTCGAGATCAATATACGGGATGCCAATAACCTTGGTGTTCGTGATGGCGCACAGGTTTGGGTCGAAGGCCCTGAGGGTGGCAAGGTCAAAGTTATGGCTATGGTCACCGAACGCGTAGGGACGGGCGTGGCGTTCATGCCCTTCCACTTTGGCGGCCATTTTGAGGGGAGGGACTTGCGGGACAAATACCCCGAAGGCGCAGACCCCTATGTATTGGGCGAGTCGGCCAACACGGCGCAAACCTATGGCTATGACAGCGTAACCCAGATGCAAGAGACCAAAGCGACTCTTTGCAAAATCTGGTCGGCATAAAGGGAGACAGATCATGGCTAGAGCAAAATTTCTCTGCGACGCCGAACGGTGCATCGAATGTAACGCCTGCGTTACGGCTTGTAAAAACGAGCACGAGGTTCCGTGGGGCATTAACCGCCGCAAGGTGGTAACGATCAATGACGGTAAACCGGGAGAGCGATCAATCTCGGTTGCGTGTATGCATTGCTCGGACGCGCCTTGCATGGCGGTGTGCCCTGTGGATTGTTTTTACCAAACCGAAGACGGCATCGTTCTGCACTCCAAAGACCTGTGCATCGGGTGTGGCTATTGCTTCTATGCGTGCCCCTTTGGTGCGCCGCAATATCCACAGGCGGGCAATTTCGGGTCGCGTGGCAAAATGGACAAATGCACTTTCTGTGCCGGTGGACCGGAAGAAAACCACTCGTCCGCCGAGTTCTCCAAGTATGGACGCAATCGGATCGCAGAAGGCAAACTGCCACTCTGCGCCGAGATGTGTTCCACCAAAGCCCTGCTCGCAGGGGACGGTGATACCGTTGCTACCATTTACCGCGAACGTATCGTTTCGCGCGGATTTGGCGCTGGGGCTTGGGGCTGGGGTACGGCTTACGGTCTAAAGGGCGGTTAATTTTCGCCCTCCCTTTGCGATGCAAAATGGGCGGTCTGTGACGGACCGCCTTTCTTTTACGACACTGTAAAGGTCCACTCTGATGTTTCGTCTTTTCGCTGTTTTTTTCTTGCTGTGCAGTCTGCTTTCTCCGGCTGTAGCGCAACAAGCTGCTGTTACGCCGCGCGCGGAAACGGGCGGCGCACAGACGCTTAACGATATTCTCCTCCGGCAAAATGCGCAAAAAGTGGACGACGAATTCCGCCGCTCGGCTGTTGGCGATCCGGACGCTGCCGCGCAAATCACCGCGCCGCTTGGCACGCTTGGTGGCCAATCTGATCCGGAACTGTGGCGGGCGCTGCGGTATAACACGGCCGATGTGCAGACCCAATCACGCGGGCCCGCAGCGACAACGTTGATCCAAGATGGTGGCATGTGGTGGTTGGAGTTTCGCCAAGGCCCACTTTTGACTTATGGCGCTGGGCTGCTCGGGGGCACTTTGGTGCTTCTAGCGTTATTCTACCTCATCCGCGGACGTGTTCTCATCGAAGGTGAAAAAACGGGCCGCACAATCACACGTTTCGGTGGCGTTGAGCGGTTCGGCCATTGGCTTTTGGCGAGTTCGTTTCTTATTCTTGGCGCGACGGGCTTGATATCGCTGTTCGGGCGCAAAGTGTTGATACCGACCTTCGGCCACGAAGCCTTCTCTACCGTCGCCATCGGCACTAAGTGGGTGCATAACAATATTTCTTGGGCGTTCATCGTGGCGCTTATTATTATCTTTGTTTTCTGGGTTGGGCACAATTTGCCCGATCGAACCGATCTGTTCTGGCTGAAGAAAGGCGGCGGTATCTTTGGCGGAGGTCACCCGCCAGCCAAGAAGTTTAACGCAGGTCAAAAGGTAATATTCTGGTCTGTGATCGTCTTGGGGTCGTCGATTTCGGTGTCGGGACTCTCTTTGCTGTTCCCGTTTGAATTCCATATGTTCGGGGCAACGTTTGCAAAGCTGAACGCTTGGGGCGTGACGGGATGGTTTGGATTTGACCCGCTGCCATATCCGTTGGCGCCGCAGGAAGAGATGCAATATGCCCAGTTGTGGCATGCAATTGTGAGCCTCGTTTTAACGGCCATAATCTTTGCGCACATCTATATCGGGTCTGTTGGTATGGAAGGTGCTTTTGATGCTATGGGCAGTGGTGAAGTCGAGGAACAATGGGCGCGGGAACACCATAGTCTTTGGGTTGAAGACGTTCGAAAAGCCGAAATGCAGCAAAGCAAGGACGCGTAAGATGAAGGCATTTTTGTTAGCATTGTTTATGTTGGTGGTGATCACAATTGGTGCGAACCGGGTACTGGTTATGAGCGGTTTTTCATCAGAGGCAACCTCGGTGTCATCCGGAAATGTTAGGCTAGGTGAGGGCGCTGCCGGAGGAAACTAGCCGATTTCGTTGCAGTTGATTGCTACAAAATACGCCATTTTCCACACCTCCGCTTTGCCAAACCAAGGCATTGCTGTGGTCACGCCGTTTGTCTCAAGTGACGCTGCAATCGTTGCGAAGGCCGTGGACGAAATCGCCAAGGAATTCTCGCAGGTTGAAAAAGAGCTCGCAGCTGAAAATCAAGTCTATTTGCCGACAGGCGTTGCTCACGCTCATATCAAATTTTCTCGATAGCTAGTTTTATCCGTTGCCGATCTTGGAGGCAAAAAGGTTGCGACTTCTGGATGCAATCTTCGTTGCCTCGAAGGAATTGAAGGCGCCGCGGGCGTTCAAGGCGGATTGCCCACCTTTTATCACATGGTGCAAACGGGCGCGACTGAAGCGGCAATGTTGTGGCCAGAAGCGGCGCTGACTCACAACATGGTTGAGGTTGCACCCAATATGCTCAAGGCTGTCCTTGGGGCAGTAAACTCGAAAATATTGACATTCAATGCGGCGTTTTTTTGCTCATCTCCATGGCCGGATGCCGGGCTTCCAAATCAACTCGAAGAAGCTCTGCCCACGAAGGACATGTCGTTCTTTCAGATCCTGGTCATCTCTGTGACTCTTAAGCCGGTCCTGATCTTATTGATCTAGTCCCCCATCCTCTCCCCTTTAAGTCTACACTAATTAGGAATTCCGATGATGGACGTTTCAAGCTATACCATAACCCAAGCCTTTGTGGATTATTGCGCCAAGGATACCGGTACGCATTTATCAAGGAAACGGAACAGACCCAAAAGAGTGGATACGCGGTCCCAATTTCTGATGGATGCTGGGAAAATTTCGGACAATGAGTACAGCGAGTTTGATTTATTTCTGATGCCACAGGTCTGTCTTCGCTGCTAGATATGTTTGGTTCGCAACATGAAAGTACCTCGGAGCGTGCTTGGCCCCTTCGACATTTTGGGGCTCCCGAAGTCCCTGTTGGCGGCGACCCTAAAAAGGACAACGGCGGCGCAAACAGTGTTGTTGAGGGTAGAATAACAACGCCCGACGCAATCCCGAGCGAAGGGGCCGTGCTTGACCTGTGGCAGGCCGCCGTTAACGGGCTATATTCTGGTCAAGATGAGAGCCAGCCCGAGTATAACTTTGGGGTTCCAGGAAAGTAGGGGCCGAAAGTCGCTAGGCGCTGACATTTACCCTGTTCGCTTTGCGGTGTTTGTGTGTGCGAAAACTTGGTGACGGTTTGTAATGCACCATAATGGCAAAAGGCTTGGCTGGCCGCGTGCCAATGAAATGCGCCATCGAATTTAGCCACTCAAGGCGCGCCAGTGCCACTGTGGAAACGACAGGCAGGGTCCAAAGGTTTCGCATCATTGGCTTTTTCGGACGCAAGAAACCATGCGACATCCGCGAGTAGGGACTTGCGGGTCTCTGGGAGCATCGCGTCGATTTCTTCTTTCGTTGCAGGAAGGGATTTTGCCAGTTCAGAATCGTCGCGCGGCCATTTGCCGAAGCTCATGATGGCATTTGGGATTTTGTTGTGAGGGCCACTTTGACAGAAAATCAGGGGTTCTTCCTGAAGGTCGTGGTGAAAAGTTCAAGCGGCGATTTGGTGCCGCCCTCAAGGTCTTCCTGTGTATCGAGTTCGCTGTTGGGAATGGAAACGGTAACATAGCCACTCGCCGTTCCCGTCACGGGAACCGATGCAACGACCCCTGACTTTCCGGTTCGCTTGGCATTGCTGTTTAGACGGGGTTTTTGCTCATCCTCTGCGATGAATTCCTGAAAATGCGCGCTGCTTGAAACGTCAAAAGGCTCGGATCGGTTGGAGCACTCGACATATCCTGAGGGGGCACATATTCGGCGAAGGAAAACCGACCTTGGGATTCCGCATCAAAACGGCAGAGCACGCCTGCGCATCGCCAATAATATCGGAAACCGCCGCAGTGAGAGCCTTTGCCGCGCCCAAGCCCCACCATGAATGCTTCGCGTTCTGACTGGGCATAGTAAGTGGTTCGTGCGTGAAGATTGAGGTTGCGTACCTCGGCCAACTCCCGTTGCAACACTTGTGTTTGATGGACGGCAATCAACCCGTGAGGGAGCAAGGCAACCGTCAAAGTCGCCGCTAATTGTACTGAACACGGCGGCATCCCCGTTTTCGGCGGCCGCTTTCGATGTCTGCGGTTTCTTGGTCATCTCGATCTCCTAATCGATAAGATGAACCAGAAATCCTCCCTTATTCAAATCCTCAAATCTGTCCAGCAGGTGCTGACGTCAGATACCTCTTCGAAAACCCGCCTTAGGTTTTCGTCGATTTTGGTCTTAAGATCAGGTCGGATTGTTTTGAGTGCCACATCTTACCAACTGGATATGTTGAAGTGGCAAAAAAAACTCGCGTACTCTGGAAAAAACGCACGACTGGTACGTTTGTTCCATGAAAAGTTTAAGAACAGGGGAAAAGAATGTCGAACACTGCCCAAAAACCCCTGGAAATGTCCGATCTGATCAGGCAGCACTTGCCATATTTGCGGCGCGTTAACCGGATCGCAAACCAGTGGCGACATCTATGCGGCCTCGACCCTTGAGGCAGCTTTGGCCGATCCACCCTGTTTCGATGCGCCGCGCCTTGGGGGAAAACCGCCCTGTTTCGTGTGTTTCACATACTTTGGTCAAGCAGCGGGCAACCGATTGAAGATACTGCCAAAAACCTGCGCGCCAAGGCCCAGTTCTACCTCTCGCGGCTCTCCGCTAACACCCGCGAAGCCCTGCTTTTGTCGACCGTCGCGGACTTCGACACCAAGGATATTGGCGCGATCATGGCTGTTTCTGAACAAGACGCCACAAGCCTGATTTTACTGGCCCATGATGAAATGCACCAGTCTGTGTTCGGCAAATGAAGCAATTGTCGCGTTGTAAAACGCTTCATTTCCAACATTGAGTACCGTGACAACGGTGCCTTCGGGATAGTGAGCTTGGGCTTGCACCGCCGTAACCGTCAACTCGAAACTCTCGTGTTAGGCGGTGTCATCTTCCTTGATCACAACGGCGCCTCTATGCTGTGTTTCGGCAACACCAAGCATTTGCGACAGGCTATTCGCCAAAGAAACCTCATCAATGTCGATCAAGATTGTGGCCCCTTCCTCGGTGATTTGATCCACCAAGAGTTTGGCAATGGCCGTTTCGAGATCGCTCGCGATGTCGTTCCAGACTTCTGCGGCTTCGACATCGGTAGTTGCATAGGCTGAGCTTGCATGGATTGCATCTGCAAAAAGAAGGGCGCTAAGGGATGTTAATAGTTTCATGGGTCACTTCACCTGTGTTTTCGACGTCTTCTCCAATGCCTTCGACGGCCTCACAGGCGGCAAGGGTTAGGACGCAGAGGCAAATCATAGTGAAACGAAACATGGTGTTCTCCTTTTTGTTCGTCGATGATTGACCAACGCTCCTTATTGAATAAATGTTTTATAAAACCGCAAGAATAGCAGATTTATTTGTGGGTTTACTGTGGGGAACAACGTTGGGGAAACCCAATTTTGTTGTTTTAAAACGGCGTCCAAAAAAACGCGCTTAGCTGTGATGTGGAGGGCCGACGGCACGATCGCTGTCCTGTGGTCATGCATGAATTACTGCGGTTTTTGGGGGCAGGTTCGGTCCCAATACTCCACCGCCCCCGATCTGCTAAAGTTTCAACGCATCGAGATTGCGCGCGAGGGATGAAACCTTGCCAGTGCCTAAGAGCACACTTGCAACGATGTCTTTTGAGAAGCCAAATTGCATTGCAGCGGTTGCCAGCGGTATCCCGTCACGCAAGCACTCTTGCTCAAGGGCGCGCGTTTTCGCAAGGATTTCTTCGGACGCAGGGGCGTAGTCAAAGTGCGCGCCTTCCTTGGCACCGGTGGCCAGAATCCCAGAGTTGAAAATCCCCCCGAGGACAAGGCTCGTGTTGGCCTGTTGGCAAAGCGGTATGAGTTCCTTTTCGGCACTTCGGTCTAGCAAAGTCCACCGGCCTGCGAGGAGGATAACATCGAGTGTATGGTGTTTCATGACGTCCACACAGACTTCACATTCATTAACGCCCAGCCCATAGGCCCCAATTTTACCGGCGACCTTGAGGCGTTCCAGCGCGGGGAGGCCCGTTGAAAGCAGATCCTCCATATGGCGGTCATTATCGGCCCCATGTGTCAGTTTTCCAATGTCGTGCACATAAACGATATCAAGGTGATCGACGCCCAACCGCTCAAGGCTCCCTTCGAAACTCTCCATAATTCCGGCACCAGAATAGTCATACCGCACGTCGTTGGGGAGGGGGGAGACAAACCCGTCCGCTTCGCTTCTCTGCTTCCCCGGAGTCAAAACACGACCAACCTTGGACGAGAGGGTGACTTCATTTTTTGGTACAGTTTGCAGGAACTGCCCTAGGCGTGTTTCGGATAAACCACGGCCATAATGAGGGGCCGTATCAAAATAACGAATGCCTCGCAGCCAAGCGTAGGACAGCACGTCTTGCGCCGCTTTGTCCGTCACACGCGCATATAAGTTGGCGATGCTGGCGCAGCCAAAGGAAATATGGCTAACGGTTACATCGGTGGTGCCTAAAGATCGTGATTGAAGCATTGTGTTGTCTTTCTTGTTTAAGCGGCGTTGGTGGATTTCATTTTTCTTGGCAGCAAAGTTTATGGGTAAAGCGTTGCCCTCATTATGCAGGTTTTGTATTTATATGCAAAAAAAACCTTTGACAGCGGGATAGGTTGTTTTTTATAGATAAGTAACAGGTCGACAATTCGATGTGTAAGTGGAGGAGGGACAGTGATGACGAGCGCGGGTATTTCAAAGATTATCCTAGAGGCCAAGGGGATCAGCAAGCATTACGGCGGCGTTAAAGCGATCGACGACGTTAGTATCGACCTTCGCGAAGGCGAGGTTCTTGCGATTGTCGGGGACAACGGGGCCGGGAAATCAACATTGGTTAAGGCAATCACCGGAGCGCTTGCTAAAACAAGCGGAACTATTTTTCTGGACGGCAAAGAAGTTCGGATCGATAGCCCCACGGACGCCAAAGCTGCCGGTATGGAAACCGTCTATCAAGATCTCGCGCTGGTGAATGAATTGTCGATTACCAAAAACGTATTTTTGGGACGCGAAATCGTTAGAAAAGACATTCTGGGCAAGATTTTCGGCGCGCTCGATTTTAAGACGATGGACGCGGAAATCCGGTCCTTGTTTGAAAAGCTTGATATACGGATTGCCGACATCTATCGGGATGCGCAATCGTTCTCAGGCGGGCAAAGACAGGCCGTCGCCCTTTCTAAAACAGTGATGTTCGGCAAGCGGATTGCCATTCTTGATGAGCCAACTGCGGCGCTCGGTGTGCGCGAAAGCAAAATGGCGATGGACCTTGTGCGGTCTCTCAAAGATCACGGATTGTCGGTCATCATGATCACCCACAACATGCAACATGTCCTGAATTACTGCGATCGCGTTGCGGTTCTCAGGCTGGGGCAACTCTCGGCGGTTCGCGATGTGAAGGATGTCGATGGCGACACGCTCGTCGGATTGATTACGGGCACTATCGATACGAAGGCGGCTTGATATGACAACGACCAATGAAAACAGTTCAACATCCATAACGACCCCAACAGCAAATTCGGGAAATTGGGATGCCTTCAAGCACCAATTCATGCAGATTTGGCAAGTGCTTGCAGCTCTAGCGCTCATTTATATGGTGTTCTTTATCCTCTCGCCTCCGTTTAGGAGCGTCGACACCTTACTCTCAATTTTCGGACAAGCCTCAATCCTTGCGATCTTGGCGTGTGGCACGACGGTTGTGTTGATCTCGGGCGGGCTTGACCTGTCTGTTGGTTCGATTTTTGCCGTTGTGGGCGTCGTTGTTGGCATTCTACTTGCGGAATACAACCTGCCAGTCATCGTTGCCGTCGGCCTAGGCCTTTTGACGGGTGTTGCCCTTGGGGCGTTGAATGGCATCCTGCAAGTCGTCACCCGTGTTCCCGCGTTCATTGTGACACTCGGAGGCCTTACCGCCTATAAAGGCGTTGCGGAAATTCTAGCCAGCGGACGCGATTTGTCGCGCTTCCCCGATCAGTTTCAACTGCTTGGCTCTGGCTATGCGGTGCCCATGTTCATCATGTTTGGGGCTGCTCTTCTGACGGGCCTTTTCCTAACCAAAACCCGCCTTGGAAACCACGCTTTTGCAATTGGTGGCAACGAAGAGGTCGCCCGCCTGTCTGGTGTGAATGTCGCCAAAAGCCGTATTTATTACTACATGATCGGTGGCTTGATGGCGGCAACCGCAGCGATCTTGGAAGTGTCCAAACTCAATTTTGCGATGCCAGCCCGCGGTCAAAGCTACGAGCTATTCGCAATCGCGGCGGTGGTTATTGGCGGCACCAGCCTGTTTGGTGGACGCGGCGGTGTTGGCAAGACCATCATCGGGATGCTGATCATGCAGACCATCATTGTGGGCCTCGCTTACATGGGCGTTGGGACATCTGTTCAGCGGATCGCCATCGGCGCCATCATCATTCTCGCCGTTTACTGGGACGTCTGGAGACGCCAGACGCGATAATTCGGCATCAAGAATTTGCATCCAAAGCTGAGGAGGTTTTGGACACAATCTCGCCCGATATGGGCATTCAATCCAACGGAGGACAACTATGAAACGAACAACCCTAAAAGGCCTCGTAACTGCCGCAACACTGACGGCGGCAATGTCCAGTGCGGCCATCGCTGCCGATCTTAAAATTGCCTATACGGGCTATTCTACGGACAATACCTTCTGGATCGGAGTTGCGAATTCCGCAGCGGCGACAGCAAAAGAAATGGGCGTTGAGCTGATCGACATGACAGCCTCTTCCCCCGATGCCGCAGCTCAAAAAGACGCCGTAGATCGCGCTATCAATATGGGCGTCGACGGTATCATTATTGGTGCAGTTGATAACCGCGCCTTTGATGCATCCCTTGATATGGCTGCGAAAAAAGGCATTCCCGTCGTTGCTGTTGATACCGGAATTGAGCATGAGCACGTTAAGAGCCTCGTTCAAACGGACAACTTGGCAGCGGCTGGAATTGCCGGTGAATATATCGTTAACAATATTGGTGAAGGGTCTGTTTTGATCCTTGGCGGTTCAGCGGGGCACCAAACTGGTAACGCACGTCGCGACGGTGTTCTTACGGCTGCCGAAGCTGCGGGCCACGAAGTTATCTTCCAAATCTGCGATTGGCAGGACGCTTGTGCGTATGAAACCACAATCAACTTCTTGCAATCCAACCCAGATATCCGTGCGATTTTCGGCGCATGGGACCCAGGCGCACTTGCCGCGGTTTCCGCAGCAAACGAGCTTGGAAAATTGGACGATCTGGTCATCGTTGGATTTGACGGCAACCCTGCCAACTTGGCCTCCATCGAAGCCAACGAGCAAAGCGCTACTATCAAGCAAGACAACGTCCGGATGGGCGCTGAAGCTGTTGCCAATGTTATTGGTCTGATCAAAGGCGAAGAAGTTCCAGCGTTTACGCCAATCGACGGAATTTTGATCACGTCCGACAACGTTGCAGAATTTAAATAACTCTGAAAATCGGGCGCCCAGAAGGATTTTGGGCGCCCACTCCATTTTAAGTCATTGGGAATTAGGTCACGTCATGAGAGCTTTGGTAATCGAAAAAATTGGACAGGCCGGGTTTCGTGAAATCGACGCGCCCCAACCCAAAGCGGATGAAGTGCTGATTGATGTTAAGCATGTGGGGCTGTGTGGGAGCGATTTGAACACATTTCGTGGCACCAACCCCCTCTCAAAATTACCCAGAATCCCGGGGCACGAAATTGGCGGTGTCATTCGCTCTGCAGGTTCCGAGGTCCCCATTGAATTTTCCAACGGCGCATCGGTCATTGTCATCCCCTATTCGACCTGTGGTAAATGCTCTTCCTGCCTGAATGGCCGCGAAAACGCGTGCAAATATAACGAAACACTTGGGGTTCAAAAAGACGGCGGGATGTCGACCAGCATTGTGGTCCACCATGACCGTTTGATCCGAAATGACCAAATGCAACCTGCGCATCTTGCCTTGGTGGAGCCGCTGTCTGTTGGCTTTCATGCCGTCGCCCGTGGTCGAGTAAGCGCCAAGGATACTGTCGTTGTGTTGGGGGGCGGCATGATCGGCGTTGGCGCGATGCTTGGCGCAAAGGCGCGCGGCGCGCGGGTTATTGCTGTTGAAGTGAGCGAAGAAAAACACGCACCCCTTCTTAAGCTCGGCGTCGATCATGTGATCAACCCGACGAAAGAAGATCTGGAAAAAGCCCTAGCCACGCTAACAAATGGCAACGGAGCGGATGTCGTGGTCGAGGCCGTCGGGCTTCCCGAAACTTTCCGCGCGGCGATTGATTTGGTCTGTTTCTCTGGGCGCGTTGTCTATGTCGGCTATGCCAAATCAGAAGTCAGCTACAACACATCCTTGTTCAACCTCAAAGAGCTCGACATCCTTGGCTCCCGCAACGCCACGCGCACGGATTTTGACGCTGTTATCGCCTTTATCTCTGGTCAAGAGGAACTGGCCTCAAGTTTGATTTCGCGCGTATTCGCATGGGCAGAGGCCGATCTGGCTTTCGAATATTGGGAGGCCAATCGCAACAAGACCTTCAAAGTAATGATTAATCTGGCAGATGGCTGAAATGACCAGCACCAGTTCGCTTGAGAGAATTTACAGCCTTAAAGGACGAACTGCGTTGGTCACGGGCGGCGGCACGGGGCTTGGTAAGGCGATCGCCACCTGCCTCGCACAGGCTGGCGCAAAGGTCATTATCGCCGGACGCCGTGCGGAGGTTCTTGAACTCGCATGCAAAGACATCGGGCACGGATGCTGCTCCCTGCCTCTGGACTTGGAGAAAACTGACACGATTGCTGCCTTCGCACAAACTCTCGCAACCCGCTTTGGCCCCGTCGATATTTTGGTGAATAATGCGGGAAATACGGTAAAAAAGCCGTTTGAGGAGTCCTCTCTGGAGGATTTCGACAGCGTGTTCGACGTCCATGTGCGCGGCGCGCTAGAACTTACCCGCGCCATTATCAAGCAAATGTTGGCGGAGGGGCGGGAGGGGTCAATCCTGTTTACCTCTTCCATGACGGCCTATATCGGCCAGCCGATGGTGTCGGGCTATACTATTTCAAAAACCGCGATTAATGGCGTCGTTCGGGCATTGTCCGCTGAATTTGCGGGCCGTGGAATTCGCGTGAACGGGGTCGCTCCCGGATGGATCGACACAGAGCTTTACAGGGCGGCGACCAAAGGCGATGCCGCCCGCCAAACCAAGATCCTGAGCCGTATCCCAATGGGCAAGCTTGGCGATCCTGAAGATATCGGTTGGTCATGTGCCTTTCTTGCCTCGGCGGCCGCCAAATATGTTACGGGCCAAGTTATCCTAGTGGATGGCGGCGGCGCGACAGGTTTTTAGTTTTGGAGTTTGAAATGAGTGATTTTAAAAAGTTTAAAGAAATTGAAGATCGGTTGTTCACCGCGGTTATCGGCGACGTTTTGGATGTTTTGGGCTATAGAAATCAATTCCTGCCACAGCCGATCAAACCCCTCGTTCCGGGTAAAAAACTCATTGGACGGGCGATGACTGTGCTGGAGGCCGACTATCCAGCAGGTTCAGGACGAGGACCATTATCCGACCGACCTTTTGGCCTTTTGTTCGAAGCTTTGGATGATCTCAAAGAGGGCGAAATTTACATCGCAACGGGCGCTTCCTTTGACTACGCGCTTTGGGGCGGATTAATGTCGACACGTGCAACTTATCTTAAGGCCGCGGGCGCGATTTTGAATGGCTTCATCAGAGATTGTGATGAAATTAAAAATCTGGAATTTTCGGTATTCTCGCGTGGTTCCTACGCTCAGGATCAAGGTGTGCGCGGGAAAGTCGTCGACTATCGTGTTCCGATTTCCATCGAGGGCGTTCTTGTCCATTCCGGTGATCTGATCGTTGCGGATGATGAAGGGGTCATCATTATTCCTGCGCAAGTTGAAGATGAGGCCATCGCCGCCGCATTGGAAAAAGTCTCTACCGAAAATGAAGTGGCAAAGGCCATTCGACAGGGCATGTCGACCAGTGAAGCCTTCGAGACTTTTGGGGTGATGTGAGCGAATAACTCACATGGATGGTTGGCGGACCGAAATCTGAATGCGCCTTGCCAGCACTTGGCGTCTTTACTCGACGCATCATTTGAAGAAATTTTCTCCTCGGCAATTTTTAACCAGAGTGAGGTCAATCCCTCAGAAGCCACGCGCTCAAAATAGCGCAATTCTTTGGTTAAGGGGTAAAGGCAGGATGACAATTTAAGGGTGGGGCAGTAGACACGAGGCTCGCTTCAGGTTTCGCTCGCCCCAAGAATGCATTAATATGGCGAGTAATCCACGCGAATGAGTTGTCTAAAACCTTTACTGCGAGAGGCATTCTGAAAATGTCGTCAAATCACGAAATTACACTCCGTTTGGCGAGTCGTCTCAAAGATGAGCGCAAGGAGAAGGGATTGAGTCTGGATGCATTGGCCAAACTTTCTGGTGTATCCCGATCTATGCTGTCCCAAATCGAACGCGGTGAATCCAGCCCGACGGTTGCGAGCCTTTGGAACCTCACGCGTGCTTTGAACGTTGATTTTGCGGAACTGCTCGATGAGAAAAGTAGCACAATCGGTCCCATCCTTGATGTGGTGCGGGGCGAAAGTACGCCCGTTATTCACAACAAAACCGCGCGCTGCTTAATCCGAATACTGAGTGCGCCAGAAGATGTTGGCGACACCGAAGTATATGATATTCATTTCGAAAAGGGCGCGAGCCTGGATAGCTCCCCCCACAAAGCGGGCTGTGTGGAATCCCTAACCGTGCTTGAGGGACGCTTGGAAGTGACGACGGATGATCAAAGCGAAAACGTGACAGCAGGGGATACAATTCGCTACGTGGCGGATAAGGAACACGCCATTCGCGCGCCCGAAAAGTCTCGGGCAATATTGGTGGTAAAAAACGCCTAAGTTTTGGAGTGTTGCAAAATAATCCGGTATATTGACAATTCATCCCGTATAATGGATATTGATCCGCTATAAGGGAGACGCGCACATGACGAGCCAATTCTTAGACTACATCACCACAACTCTGGAAACCATTCAAGCAGAAGGCTTGATGAAGCGCGAGCGCGAAATCCTCTCTCCCCAGAGCGGCACCATCACAGTAGGGCATTCCGGAAAAGGCCCGACCCGCATGGTGAACCTATGTGCAAACAACTATCTGGGATTAGCCGACGACGCCCGACTGATATCCGCCGCCAAAGCGGCGATGGATAGCCACGGATATGGCATGGCCTCGGTGCGCTTTATTTGTGGCACGCAGGACATTCACCGTGAACTTGAACAGAAGCTCGCCAAGTTTCTTGGCAAAGAGGACGCCATCCTTTTCGCGGCTTGTTTTGACGCGAATGGCGGCTTGTTTGAACCCCTTCTTACTGCTGATGACGCGATCATATCCGATAGCCTGAACCACGCTTCGATCATCGACGGGGTGCGCCTCTGCAAAGCAAAACGCTATCGCTACGCCAATTCCGATATGGGGGACTTAGAGGCGCAGCTTAAACAAGCGCAAAGCGACGGTGCTCGGTTTATCATGATCGCGACGGATGGTGTGTTTTCCATGGATGGCTATCTTGCCAAGCTTCCCGAGATTGTGACGCTTGCCGAACGTTATGGCGCGCTGGTGATGGTGGATGATTGCCATTCCACTGGGTTCATGGGGCCTGACGGCGCGGGGACGCCATCGCATTTCGGTGTCGATGTGGATATCCTGACAGGTACGCTTGGTAAGGCGCTTGGCGGCGCACTGGGCGGTTACATTGCGGGACCACAGCAGGTCGTTGACCTGTTGCGGCAACGGGCACGCCCCTACCTATTCTCCAATTCGCTGCCGCCTGCGATTGTTGCTGCGGGGATCGAAGCCTTGCGGATCGTCGAGGAGGGGGCTGACCTCAGGGCCAAGTTGTTTGAAAACGCCGACTACTGGCGCGCAGGCCTCACATCGCTTGGATTTAACCTCCTTCCGGGCACACACCCGATCATTCCTGTGATGCTCGGGGAGGCCCAGCTTGCCCAAGATATGGCGGCGCACCTAAATGATAACGGTGTCTATGTTGCAGGTTTCTTTTTTCCGGTCGTGCCCAAAGGGCAGGCGCGCATTCGCACACAGATGAGCAGTGCCTTAACGCGTGACGACCTCGATTTTTCGCTGGAGGCCTTTAAGAAGGCAGGGCGCGCGACAGGAGTATTGGCATGACAAATCTCATGAAGGCACTGGTGAAAGCAAAGCCGGAACAAGGCTTGTGGATGGAACGCCACGCCGTGCCTGAAATTGGCCCAGACGACGTTCTGATCCGGATTAAAAAGACCGGAATTTGCGGTACTGATATTCATATTTGGAATTGGGATGAATGGGCGCGAAAAACAGTGCCAGTCCCCATGATTACAGGGCATGAATTTGCCGGTGAGATCGTTGAACTGGGCAAAAACGTCTCGGACCTTGAGCTTGGGCAAAGATGCTCTGGCGAGGGGCATCTGATAGGCAAAAACAGCCGCCAATCGCGGGCGGGCAAGTTCCACCTTGATCCCAGTACGCGCGGCATTGGCGTGAATGTGCAAGGCGCGTTTGCGGAATACCTATGTTTGCCCGCCTTCAATGTTGTACCCCTTCCGGATGATATCAGCGATGATATCGGTGCCATTCTCGACCCGTTAGGCAATGCTGTGCACACTGCGCTGTCTTTTGATTTGTCGGGTGAAGACGTCTTGATAACTGGTGCGGGCCCCATTGGCATCATGGCCGCGGCGGTTGCCCGTCATGCGGGCGCGCGCAATATCGTTATTACCGACATAAATTCGGATCGGCTCGCCTTGGCTGAGAAGGTCGCAGATGTGGTGCCGGTGAACGCGGCAACTGAGGACCTGAAGGACGTCATTACGCGGCTAAAAATGCGCCAAGGCTTTGATGTTGGGATGGAAATGTCTGGAAATCAGGCCGCGTTGGACCAAATGGTAGACGCCATGGTCATGGGCGGGCGCATCGCGCTTTTGGGCATTCCATCTAGCAAAGCGCCCTTCGATTGGTCTCGCATCGTGTTCAAAGCAATCACTATTAAGGGCGTCTATGGCCGTGAGATATTTGAGACATGGCACAAGATGATTGCGATGTTGCAAAGCGGGCTTGATGTGAGCCGCGTCATCACGCATCGCTTTCCTGTTGATGAGTTTAGAACCGGCTTTGAAACCATGAAGGCAGGTTCAAGTGGAAAAGTAGTCCTCGACTGGACCGCCTCCTAACATTTTCCGAAAAGGGTAGGGATATGGACTATATCAGCACGCGCGGAAGCGCACCAATACTGACGTTTAAAGAAGCCTTACTTGTGGGGCTTGCAGAGGACGGAGGTCTTTATGTTCCCCAACACTGGCCGAAGTTCAGTGCCGAGAAAATACGGTCGTTTCGAGGCATGCCGTATACGGACGTTGCATTCCACATCATCAGTGCCTTTGTCGACGGGGAGATCGAAGACGCACTTCTGCGCAAAATGATCGATGAAGCCTATGCTACGTTTCATCATCCTGCGGTGGTTCCTTTGGTGCAAACCGGTGCGGATAGCTGGGTGCTGGAGTTATTCCATGGTCCGACCCTCGCCTTTAAAGATGTTGCGATGCAAATTCTGGCCAAGTTGATGGACCACATTTTAACCGAGCAAGGGCGGCGTCTTACCATTGTCGGTGCAACGTCTGGCGACACAGGTGGCGCCGCGCTTGAGGCCTTCAAAGACTGCGAAGGGATCGACACATTCTTTATGTTTCCGAGTGGCAAGGTTTCGGATGTTCAGCGTCGGCAAATGACGACCATTGGCGCCGCAAACGCCCATGCAATCGCAATCGACGGATCGTTTGATGACTGCCAAAGCATGGTCAAAGCAATGTTTGCGGACCACGGGTTTCGGGATGCGGTGCAATTGTCTGCTGTGAATTCGATCAACTGGGGGCGGGTCATGGCCCAAACGGTGTATTATTTCACGGCCGCCGCTGCCTTAGGTGCGCCAGATCGCGATGTATCCTTCACCGTTCCGACCGGAAATTTTGGCGATATCTTTGCGGGGTATGTGGCAAAACAAATGGGGTTGGGTATTGATCGGCTAGTGATTGCGACCAACGAAAACGATATCCTGAGCCGCACGCTGGCGAGCGGTTCCTACACACTCGCCGAGGTTGAAGTTACCATCACGCCGTCGATGGATATTCAGATCTCATCAAATTTTGAGCGCCTTTTGTTTGACGCTGTTGGGCGAGACCCGAGTGTTGTTAAAAATCTCATGTCGGATTTGAAAGACAACGGGGATTATGCGCTCCCTGAAAGCGCGCATCGCTTTGTGACGGAACTTTTTAGTGCAGGTTCCGCCAGTCAGGCCCAAACCCTAGAAATGATGGGCGAGGTTTACAATCGGTCAGGATACCTTGCGGACCCGCACACGGCGGTGGCAATGCGCGTTGCAGAGCAAGCTGTTGATCAGACCACGCCAATGGTCACCCTTGCGACCGCGCATCCCGCCAAATTCCCTGATACAGTGTATAAGGCAACGGGGCAGTCGGTAAGCGTGCCCGATTGGGCCACGCAAAGAGCGCAGAATCCGGAAATCCTAAGTCTGATCGAGAATGATCTTGCCGCAGTTGAGGCCTTCATCATCGACAAATCGCGCATTGGGTCTGGTCGCAACGCCGATTGAAATTCGCATTGCCAGTGTGTCATGTTCTTGTCGTACAAAACGCGCTAAGGTCCGTTTGAGGGAACGCTATAAGTTAAGCAGAGCATCCAGCGGAAAGAAGGTAATTTCTTGGAAATTAAATGGCTGGAAGATCTTTTGGCACTTGCGGCCAGTGGCAATTTTCGCATCGCAGCCGAGCAACGTAACGTCTCGCAACCAGCATTCAGCCGCAGAATTCAGGCGCTTGAGGCGTGGGTTGGAACCTGCTTGGTTGACCGAAAAAGCCAGCCTGCATGTCTAACGGATGCTGGGGCAACTTTCGTTGTTGTCGCTCAGACAATCGTCAGCGCCGCCTATCACTCGCGCGAAGACATTTTGGCCAAAGTATCGCTTGAGAAACAGAAAATCCGGTTCTCGACGCTCAGCACACTGGCCCAGTATTTCATGCCCGCGTGGCTAAAAGACCTTCAGCCGTTTATTGACACCGATCAGTTTGTTGTGCGCACCGATTTTGAAACAATTCCGCAGTATCTTGTAGGGCTTGAAGAAAACGTTGTGGACCTGTTTATCTCCTATGAGAATCCAAACGCAGGGTTTTACAGCGACCCCAAAAAGTTTACCTCGCTCACGTTGGGGCAGGAGGCCTTGGTGCCAGTCGTCGCCCCTGATGCCACTGGCGCGCCGCTTTGGTGGCTGCCGGACAGGCCGACGGATTCGGTCCCCTATCTTCATACCGCGTCGTCGCTCTCCCTCTGGCCAGTCGCGGGGCATCTTGAGAAACACTATGGCGATTTAACGTTCACGACGGTCTATGAAGCCTGCATCGCGACAAGCGTGAAAGCCATGGCGGTTGAGGGCTATGGTGTTGCTTGGATACCCCGCTTTATGGTCGCAGATGACTTGGCGAATGGGCGCCTTGTGCGCGCCGCAGGTATTGCCGATGACATTATTGTCGACATCAATATCTATCGTTGCAAGGATTTCAACGAACCAAAAGTCGCCGCGTTCTGGCGGGCCTTACTTGAGAAGCAGGTAGGGTCTGCGGCTTAATCCTAACAAGGCCTAACTTTCCTAAGGATCTTGCGGAATGCGCGCGTCATGCGGCATGGCGGGCTTCTTCATTTCCATAACATTACTGCATTGCGTCATGGGTCGATGCGTTTCCTGCATGAGGCGCGCTGACATCGGCATTGGACGGCTTTGCCGTAACGCCAATACAGTCCAACAAAACGCAACCAACTCGGAGAATACGGAATGAAACGAAAATCTCAAATTGTGACGCTTGCAGCTCTAAGCACAGTTGCCGTAATGGGCGCATCTGTTGCCTCGGCTGAGAGCACTTTGGAAATAGTCAAAGAGCGCGGAAATCTGCGCTGCCAGGTTGGGCCGCCGTCGGCAGGATATTACAATCTCGACAGTGAAGGCGTTTGGTACGGGCTTGACGTTGCGATGTGCAAAGCCGTCGCTGCCGCCGTATTCGGCGATGCCACAAAAGTGGAAATCCAGTCGGTGTCGAGCCAAGCGCGGTTTACTGCATTGGCAAATGGCGAAAGCGATATGTTGTCGCGTACCGCCACATGGACGCTGTCCCGTGACACCCAGTTGGGCATCGATTTTCTGCCGCCCAACTTCTATGATGGACAGGGCTTTACCGTTCGTCGCGATAGCGGCATTACCAGTGCGCTGGAGCTGAAAGGCGCCAAGGTTTGCGTGACCACCGGTACCACTAACGAGTTGAATTTAACGGACTTCAGCCGCACCAACGACCTTGGCATCTCAAACGTTACCTTTGAAGACTTCAACGTTCGCGACGATACCTACCTGAATGGTGGCTGTGATGCGGTGACGGGTGACAAATCCTCGATGGCAGGCAATATCGCGTCTTTCCCAGTTCCTTCTGATCACATGATCTTGCCTGAAACCCTGTCAAAAGAGCCGCTTGCGCCTGCGGTACGTCATGGCGACAACCAATGGGCCGATATCGTGCGCTGGAGCGTTTTCGCGCTGATCAACGCCGAAGAATTGGGCATTACCCAAGCTAACGTCGATGAAATGCTGGCCACGTCGACAGACCCAAATGTTCTTCGCATGCTGGGAGCCGAAGGCAATCTGAACGAAGGTTTAGGACTAGAGCCTGATTGGGCCTACAACATCATCAAACAGGTCGGCAATTACGGCGAACTTTATGAGGCCTACATGGGCGGCGGCGAGCTGGGCATCGGGATCGACCGTGCCGGTACGCTTAACGCGCTTTGGACGGATGGCGGGTTAATGTATTCGCCCCCCATGCGCTAATAAATAGAGGGGGACTCCGGTGGATTTCATCGGCGTCCCCTCCTACTTCCATACCCACTTCTAACAAAAAAGATTGCAGAAACCGCAACGGGGACACACATGAACAACGCCGCACCAAAGACGGGTTTAAAGCGCGCCAAGCCGAAAGAGACCTTCGACTTTTTCCACGACGCACGCGTTCGTTCCGTCTTTTACCAACTTGTTACCGCTGGGTTGTTTGGCTTGTTGATGTGGTATCTTATCACCAACACCTCCCAAAACCTTCAAGCGCGCGGCATGAGCACGGGCTTTGGTTTTTTGAACACGTCGGCCGGTTTTGATATTGATTTCAAACTGATAGACTATGCGCCGGGCAAGGGAACTTATGGCCGGATCTTTGTGATCGGGGCGCTCAATACCTTGCTCGTATCCTTTATGGCAATCATTCTCAGTACAGCTTTGGGGTTTTTGGTGGGCGTTTTGCGGTTGTCAAATAACTGGCTGGTGTCAAAGGTCGCCCTGTCATTTGTTGAAATCTTCCGCAACACGCCGCTGCTGATCCAGATCGTGTTTTGGTATATTGGTGTGTTTGCTGTGTTACCCGCGGTCAAGCAAACGATTGACCTTTCATTGGGTGCCAAGATGCTGCTCCTGAACAATCGTGGGCTTTATATGGCGACGCCTATTATCGGCGGGCTGTTCTGGATGACCCTTCTTGCACTCGGCGTTGCGCTTGCGGGCGTATATATATTGCGACGTCGTGCGCGCAAATTGCAAGAGAGCAGCGGCAAGCAAACCAAAACGCTTATTCATTCGCTTGGATTGTTGGTTTTGCTGCCGAGTGCCGTATTTCTCCTAACGGGCAGACCACTTAGCTGGGATATGCCAACGCTTCAGGGCTTCAATTTTACTGGCGGAACCAGCTTGCCTCCCGCCTTTCTCGCGTTGATTGTGTCGCTGAGCATTTATCACGCGGCGCAAATCGCCGAGGCCGTAAGGGCCGGTATCTTGTCGGTGAGTAAGGGGCAGAAGGAAGCAGCCCTTTCGATTGGCCTAAAACCTGGTCGGGTTATGGCCATGGTTGTCATCCCACAAGCGATGCCCGCAATTGTGCCACCCATGATTTCGCAATGGATGACCACGGTGAAAAATTCGTCGTTGGCCATCGCCATTGGCTATGCCGATATCGTTTCCCTCTTTATGCAGACCACGCTGAACCAAATTGGCCATGCCGTGGAGTTGGTCGGGATGACGATGGCGTTCTATATGGTCATCAGCCTGTCGATTTCCGGCCTCCTGAACATCTATAACAAACGTGTACAGCTGGTGGAACGTTGATATGGCTATAATTACCCCAACAAAAACGCCAGACAGAGCCGCCCCTCTTGCCGAACGCTCAATAATCGGCTGGATGCACAAAAACCTGTTCAGTTCTTGGTTCAATGCGATTCTGACTGTGGTCACGGCCTACCTTGTTTACATCACGGTCACGGGCCTCTGGACGTGGGGCGTGACGGACGCGACATTTATCGCAGACAGTCGGCGCGAGTGCTTTGAAAATAGCCTTACAGGCGCTTGCTGGGCCGGAGTTATCGACTGGTTCGACAACATCTTTTACGGTCGCTACCCGCGGGAACAGATTTGGCGGATCAATCTCGGAGCAGTTTTGCTTGTCCTGTGGATGGCCCCGTTGTGGATGAGCCGTGTCAAAGGCAAAGTCTTGATCGGCGCCGGAGTGGTTGTGTTTTACCCCTTCCTAGCGGGCTACTTGTTTGCGGGCGGCGAAAAAGGCCTGTTGACCCAGCTCATGGTGAGTGGCGCTATCGTTGCGCTGATCGCGAATACTTCAAACATGCTCATAGGGATAACGACACGCGCCTCCCTAAAAGAGTTTCTGTTGCAAATTCTCGGAAAGGCCAAAGCGCCAGACCGTCCCCAGCGCAATTTATTGCTTTCCTTTTTCCTCCTTGTCTTTGTCGCGGTGTTTATATGGCAAATGCAATGGACGGCGGAAACGGTCAGTTGGACCCAATGGGGTGGGCTATTCCTAACCATGGTGATTGCGGGCATCGGGATCGCCTCGTCCTTGCCCGGAGGGATACTCCTCGCGCTGGGGCGTCGCAGCAAACTTACGGTGGTCCGTGTCCTTTGCACGGGTTTCATCGAAGTCTTTCGCTCTGTGCCGCTGATTAGCGTGTTGTTTATGGCCACAACGATGTTCCCACTGTTCATGCCAGAGGGTTTTGTTCTGAATAAGCTGGTGCAGGTCATCATCGCGGTTGTTCTGTTTAACGCCTGCTATATGGCCGAAACCGTGCGCGCTGGGCTTCAGGCAATCCCGAGTGGGCAATACGAGGCCGCCCATACCGTCGGGCTTGGCTATTGGCGCACAACTGGGCTGGTCATCATGCCTCAAGCGCTCAAGTATATGATTCCCAATATCGTAGGAACCTTTATCAGTTTGCTGAAAGACACCACGTTGGTGTCGATCATCGGATTGTTCGACATCCTTGGGATGTTGCGCTCCATCAGCAAGGACATTCCGTGGCTGGGCCTTCACAAAGAACCCCTGATTTTTGGGGCGATGTTGTTCTTTGTTCTGTGCTTCTCGATGTCAAAATATAGCCGCCATCTGGAAACGAAACTCTCAGCCGGTGACCAGCATTGATCCGCGAGCTAAGGAATTCCCCATGACAAACAAACTTTCTCAGGCTCACCTTAAGTCGGCCGCCTCGACCGAAGTCATCATCGAAATCGCAAAGATGAATAAATGGTACAGCGCGTTTCATGTTCTCAAAGATATCGATTTGACGGTGCATAAGGGCGAGCGGATCGTCGTTTGTGGCCCCTCGGGGTCTGGTAAATCGACGCTTATTCGCTGCATCAATGCGCTCGAAGAGCACCAAGAAGGCGACATCATCGTTGATGGAATCAAACTAGGTAAGAACTTGAAAAACTTAGAACATATCCGCACAGAGGTCGGCATGGTGTTCCAAAATTTCAACCTGTTTCCGCATATGAGCATTCTGGAAAACCTAACCCTTGGGCCGATTTGGACTCGCAAGATGAGCAAGTCTGATGCGATCGAAACTGCGATGACCTATTTGGAGCGGGTTAAAATCCCAGAACAAGCGGATAAATACCCCGGCCAACTGTCCGGTGGACAACAGCAACGCGTCGCGATTGCTCGCAGCCTGTGCATGAATCCAAAGATTATGCTGTTTGACGAACCGACCTCGGCGTTGGATCCGGAAATGATCAAAGAGGTGCTCGATGTGATGGTCGACCTTGCCGATACAGGCATGACGATGATCGTGGTCACGCATGAAATGGGCTTTGCACGGACAATCGCAGACGAAGTGATTTTCATGGACGCAGGCGACATTGTCGAACGCAACAACCCCGAGGCGTTTTTTGAAAATCCCGAACATGAACGCACACAGCAATTTCTGAGCCAGATTTTGTAGCCATTTTACGCCTGAGATGCGGACCAAAGGATCTAACAATATGATCACAGTAACTGAATGCGAAAATCCCGTTGATTTGGTGACATTTGTCGAGACGGACCGCTTGTTCCTAAATCCATTGGAAACGGATGATTGGCGCATAAGACGCGCTGTGCGCGATAAGGTCGTCGCTTGCGCCGAAGCCTTGCCGGACGGGCTGTGCCTCATGGTGTTCGACGCCTTCCGCACCCGCACCCGACAGTGGGAATTGTGGAAACCGGTTCTTGCCAACATTACCCAAAACAACCCCGACTGGAGTGATGCACAGGTCTATACCGAGGCTGCACGTTGGGTTTCTCCACCCGATGGTTTTGGCAGCGGGCATCAAGCAGGGGCGGCCGTTGATGTAAAACTGGCGCGTGGAGATCGCACAGAATTGGAGTTCGGCGGTGCCATGAAAGGGCTCTCGGGGGTGGCTCCGACCAACTGGCCGGTCTCGCCTGAACTCCGTAAAAATCGCGACATGCTTGTGGCGGCGATGGAGGCCACGGGAATGGTGAATTATCCTGATGAATGGTGGCATTTCTCCTATGGCGACCGGTTATGGGCCGAAGTAACCAACCGCACAGAGGCCTTTTACGCACCGATAGAATAACGGATATTTTTTGGTTCAATCCTCTGCTTGAAGGGGGATAGTCCTTTCCCATCCGCGTTGACCACAAATAGACTTTGAAAGCCAAAATCATGCAAACAAGCTTTTTCACAACGCCTGGTCGGTTCCTTCGCGGGAACTTACACACTCATTCCACCGGATCAGACGGCATTCATTCCCCTCAGGAGGTCTGCCGAAGATATCAGGCGCAAGGCTATGATTTCATCGCCTTGACGGACCATTTCGTTGGACTTTTCGATTACCCTATTACGGACACCACAGAGTGTCGCAACGCCGACTTCACGACTCTTATTGGGGCAGAGATGCACACCGGTACGATGGAAAACGGCAATTTGTGGCACCTGTTGGGCATCGGTCTTCCCGCTGATTTTACCGCGCCACATGCACCGCACTTTCAATCGGTGGCTGGGTCGGAAGCCGCGGCAAGCATTGCGCAACGTGCCCGTGACGCTGGCGCATTCGTGGCCATTGCACATCCGCATTGGTCGGGAATGTCAGAGGCCGATGCGCGCTCGATCACGGCGGCCCATGCCGTCGAAGCTTACAATTACGGCTGCGTTGTTGATAATGATCGCGGCGAGGGGTTCTTGATTTTAGAACATCTTTTGAACCAAGGACGTCGCCTTAATCTGATTGCCGCTGATGATGCCCATTTCAACACACCGGATCATTTTGGGGGCTGGGTCATGGTCAAGGCGGAGGAAAATACGCCCGAAGCGCTTTTGACATCTCTAAAGGCGGGCGCATATTATTCAAGCACGGGGCCCGAAATTCACGATATACGCTTCATTGAAGGTGGTGTTGACGTCGATTGCTCTGCGGCAGCGACGATCGTGATTCAAGGAAAAGGCACGTCAACGGCAACCCTGCATGGTCATGAAATGACTGGCGAAACCCTGTCATTGAGCCGCCTGAAAGATTCACCATGGGTTCGCGTCACGGTTATCGATGAAAACGGAAAGCGTGCTTGGTCTAATCCGATTTGGCTCGATGGGGGTGCCTGACTTTAGGGGCAACGGCGTCTCCTCCACGTGAGACGCCGTTGCCTTCGGGTGTGCTCTTAGTTTTGTGCGGCCGTGACGATGAATTCGACCAAATGGTCTGGCGTAGCCAGCTTCGCTTCGCCAGTGGCGCGGGCAGGTGTATGCCCTTCTGGCACCCAAGTATCCCAAACCGCATTCATCGCGGCGAAATCGGACATGTCTGCCAACCAGATGACAACCTGAAGCATGCGCGTTTTATCGGAACCCGCTTCAGCCAAAAGCGTGTCGATTTGCTCGAGACAGGATTTTGTCTGTTGGGCGACATCGTCTGTTGGTTTTCCGACCTGACCAGCCAAATAAACTGTGCCGTTATGGGTAACGATTTGGCTCATTCTTGGGCCGCCATGGTGGCGTGTAATCGTGCTCATTCTAATAGTTCCTTTATGTTGTCCGGAATCGGTCCGGGGAGAGGGCGTCGAGGATGTTATCGTTCATTGGCGACCGAAGTTCTAGGCATTGTGCGGCGCAAATTGTAGCAAGTGCGGGGGCCGTTTGAACGCCGTATCCGCCTTGCCCCGCGAGCCAGAAAAAGCCCTCCGCTGTGGGATCAAAGCCGACAACGGGGGTTCGGTCGGCCACGAAGTTGCGCAAGCCCGCCCAGCTATGAGTAGGGCGTGTGATGGGAATGGTGACGGCCTGCTCAAATCGGTCCAAACCTTCGGCAAGCACCATGTCATCGGGCCACGCGTCGTGTGGTTCTACGGGGTCTTCATCGGCTGGTGAAACAAACAAACACCCCGCGTCGGGTTTAGCATACCAGCTTTCGGATGCCGATGCGAACAGGGGCCAGTTGTCGATTTTGTGCCCGTCGGGCGCTTTTAACAAGACCGCAGAGCGGCGCATTGGCATCAACCCAATTGGGGCCAGTCCCGCCATGCGCGCGACGATATCTGCCCATGCGCCTGCGGCGTTTATAACGATGGGTGCAGACCATGTGCCGTTTTGGGTCGTCACCTGCCAACTGCCCTTGCTGCGGGTGATGCCTGTTACGGGGGCGCCCGTCACGGTTTCGCCGCCGCGGTCGCGCAACAGGCGCGCATAGCCTTGAAGCATGCGATCCACGTCAATATCCTGTGCGTCCCACTCGATTACCGCAGCCGCGATCCGTTCGGGTCTGAGAATGGGCACAAGGGCGACGGCCTCGGCGGCGGTTAAACGTTCAAGGCCCGTCGCTCCCTCGGAGTAGGCCTCCAGCACCGCTGTTTCGCTCTCTTGCGCGATAAGCATTTGGCCGCGTGGGGATAATAAGGAGGTGTCCCACATCTCGCTCGGCGTTTCCAGAACAGGAGCGGAGGCGGCATTCAACGCGCGCAAAACCGCGTTGCCATAGTTGCGGATAAAGATCGCCGCAGAACGACCCGTGGAATGATAGCCAAGCTGTGGCTCGGCCTCAATCAACACAACACGCGCGTCTTTGGCCAACATCGCGGCCGCGCTGGCCCCGGCAATGCCGCCACCGATGACGATGATATCAGGCTGGGTCATTTGTTTTGAAATCCATTCAATATGCTCGTTAGGTTGTGGCCCAACTCGTCGCACAGATAGCCGCCCTCTTGAACAAAGAGCGTCGGGAGATTTAATTCTGCTAGCGCCGCGCCGATGCGTGCAAATCCGGGCGTCGTCACGGCGAACCCCTTGAAGGGATCACCGATATAGGTGTCCAGCCCAAGGGCGATAACCACCACATCTGCCCCAAAGGCGCGCACGCGGGTCAGCGCCGTTTCCAGCGCCGCTAGGAATTCGTCATCATTGGTGCCGCGCGCAAGGGGGATATTGAGGTTGTAGCCCAAGCCCGCTCCCGCGCCGCGTTCGTGGGCATGGCCCCAGAAGAAGGGGTAAAATCGCGCGGGATCAGCGTGGGTTGATACGGTCAAAACATCGTTGCGCTCATAGAAAATGCCCTGTGTGCCATTGCCGTGATGCACATCGATATCCAAAATCGCGGGCCGCATACCCCCAAGGCGCAAGCGTTCCGCCGCGATAGCCGAGTTGTTGAGAAAACAAAATCCGCCCGCGAGATCGCCAAAGGCATGGTGACCGGGGGGGCGCGAAAGCACATAGGTCGCGCGGGCACCGCCCAGCATCGCATCGGCCCCCGTCACTGCGGATTGGGCAGACCAATAAGCGGCCTCCCACGTTCCCGAAGCAATGGGGCAGGAGCCGTCAACCTGATGGAATCCGGACTGACCTTCGGCGGACTCAGGATAGCTGTCGGAGCGGTTAGCGGGGTGGATTTTGGGGATCACCTCGTCGCCTGCGCCGTCAATCTTCTGCCAGCGGTCATAGATGGTTTGCAAGAAGCTCAGGTATTCGGGCGAATGAATTGCCGCAATCGGGCCGAGGCCTGCGTCCTTTGGGGCCTCGAAATCGCAGCCTGCGGCTTGGGCGCCTGCGTGCAGAACTTTGATCCGCTCAGGTTGTTCGGGGTTGGGCGATAGCTTGCCGTTGAGCAGGAAATGCTTTGGATCATGTTTCCATTGGCGCTCGTCAAAGATGGCTTTCATGTCTCGCCTTTCTGGGCGTTTGCCCGAAGTCGTCCAAAATTATTGTTTTCGCGCGTTGCCGCCGATTTTTCGCTAGCGGAGTAGAAGAGCCTAAATGGCCGTTCTATCGCTGCCCTTGAGGGCGAGCATTGCGCGCGCCTCGGTTGGGGTGGCAACCTCGCGCCCAAGGTCTTCGACGATGCGACGGATTTTGCTCACTTGTTCGGCGTTGGTTTTGGCCAATTTTCCGCGCGAAATCATTAGGCTGTCCTCAAGTCCGACGCGTACATGTCCGCCCATCGCCGCCGACATGGTAATCAGGGGCATTTGGTGCCGTCCGGCGGCCAGCACTGAAAAGGTGTAAGTGTCGCCAAACAGTTTGTCGGCAATCCGCTTCATATGGATCAGGTTTTCGGGGTCAGCACCAATTCCACCCAAAACGCCGAACACGAATTGGATGAATAACGGCGCCTTGACCAATCCACGGTCGACAAAGTGGCGCAGCATGTACAAATGGCTGACGTCATAGCATTCAAACTCAAACTGCGCGCCGCGTTCTTGGCCCATTACCGTTAGGACGTGGGCAATGTCACGCGGCGTATTTTTGAACACCAGATCGTCGGAGTTTTCCAGAAAGGGTTTTTCCCAAGCGAACTTCCAGTCGGTGATCCGCGCGGCTGCCGGATACAACGCGAAATTCATCGAGCCCATGTTGAGCGAACACATCTCTGGTTCTGCTGCGAGGGGGGCTGCGAGGCGTTCGTCCAGCGTCATATTCGCATTGCCACCGGTCGTGATGTTCAAAACCGCGTCGCAGTTTTGCTTGAGGCGGGTCAGAAATGGGCGAAAGTGTGCGGGCTGTGCAGACGGGCGCCCGTCTTCTGGGTCGCGGGCATGAAGATGCAAAATCGCCGCCCCTGCCTCGGCCGCTTCCATAGAATGTTCGGTGATCTCGTCAGCCGTGATTGGCAAATAGGGCGACATGGAAGGCGTGTGGATGGAGCCTGTGATGGCACAGGTGATAATGATTTTTGACATTTGGACTTTCCTTTATGACGTTGGATCGACTGAATTGGGCATCTCTGCCATCAACTGTTGCATCGATTGATCCAGTATATCGGTAATTTCATCGAGTTGCGGTTCGGTCACGATCATTGGGGGGCAGACAAGGAAATGATCGCCCGCAATACCGCCACGGGTGCGGCGGGAATAGATGATCAAACCCTTGTCATAGGCGATATCTACCAGTCGGCTGTGGGCATTAAATGCGGCGGGCAGGGGCTCTTTGGTGGCGCGATCCGCCATCAGTTCAAACGCCAGCAGCAACCCTTTTCCGCGCACATCGCCAATGACGGGATAGCGTTGCATCATCGCCTCAAGGCGGGTTTTAAGTGCGTCGCCCATTTGTGCCGCATTCTCGGTCAAGCTGTGCAGTTCGATTTCGTTCAAAACGGCCAGTCCTGCGGCGCAGGCCAAAGGGTTTCCGGCGTAGGTATAGCCGTGGATAAAACCGCCGCCATTCATCACCGCCTCAACGATGTCATTGCGCGCGATCATCGCGCCAAGGGGCACGTATCCCGCGCCAAATCCTTTGGAGAGGGCAATGATATCGGGCGTTACGTCCCAGTGATCCGCGCCAAAAAAGCGCCCCGTGCGCCCGCCGCCCGTCATCACTTCGTCGTGGATGAGCAAGACGCCGTATTGGTCGCAAATCTGGCGGATGCGTTGCATATAACCTGCAGGCGGCACCAAGGCGCCGGTTGACGCGCCGCCGATGGGTTCGACGATAAAGGCAAGAATTGTCGCGGGGCCTTCCTCAAGGATTTTGGCCTCCAACATATTGGCATAATGCAGCCCAGTTGCCGTATCCGTAGGATCGAGCCCGTCAAGATAGGCGCGGGGCGCGGGGATTTTCGGCATCGCATGCATCATCGGATCAAACGGCGCGGTCATTGGCGCATAGCCCGTAATCGCGAGCGCCCCAAGTGTGGAGCCATGATAGCTCGGATAGCGCGAAATAACCTTTGTGCGCTGCGCCTGCCGTTGAGTGAGCGCATATTGGCGCGCCAGTTTCAGCGTGCTTTCTACAGCTTCTGAGCCGCCCGAAACAAAGAAAACGCGGTCCAGCCCTTTGGGGGTCAGGCTCGCGACCTTATCCGCCAATGCTTCGCTGGCGTCGGTTTGGAAATGCAGTCTGTAGCCGAAGGTGGATTTGTCCATTTGCGCCCGCATCGCCGCCAGAACCGCAGGGTTTGAATGCCCAATGTTGCTGACCATCGCACCCGATGAGCCATCGATATAACGCTTGCCGGAGGTGTCCCACATATAGATGCCTTCGGCGCGGGCGAGCGTGGGGCGGGGCGCTTTGGTCTGATAGAACAGATTGCTCATGTGGGGCCTGCCTTCAACGACTAAGGTGTTTGCGGAGAAAATTGCGGGTGCGCTCATGTTCGGGGTTTTTAAATATCACCGAGGGAGGGCCTTCTTCGACCACCACCCCTTGGTCCATAAACAACACGCGATCACAAACCGAGGCCGCGAAATCCATTTCATGGGTCACGATGATCATGGTCATGTGCTCTTCGGCCAGTTGCTTCATCACCAGATTGACCTCTTCGACCAGTTCAGGGTCAAGCGCCGAAGTCGCCTCGTCAAACAGCATCACCTTGGGTTGCATCGCCAAAGCCCGCGCAATCGCCACGCGCTGTTTTTGACCGCCAGAAAGCCGTGAGGGGTACTCGTCGATTTTTTCCAACAGGCCGACTTTGGCAAGCTGTTCTTCGGCAAGCTTGTTGGCCTCCTCCAGCGATAGCCCTTTGAGCATACGCGGAGCGAGCGTGATGTTGCCTCGCACAGTAAGATGCGGGAACAGGTTGAAGTGTTGGAAAACCATGCCGATATTCTGGCGTACTTGATTGACGTGGGCCTCATATTGGCGATGGGGCAGCTTCTTGTTGATTTGCACATCCTCAAGCCAGACTTCGCCCGACGAGAGCGGATCAAGTTCGTTGATCGCGCGCAGCAACGTCGACTTCCCAGACCCCGAAGGACCGATAATGGCGACGATCTGGCCGCGCTCAACCGTGAGGTTGATATCCTTGAGCACCTCAAGTTTGCCGTAGCTTTTGGCCGCGTTTTTAATGGTGACGAAGGCTTGTTTGGTCATCGGACTCTCCTGTCTCAGCGCGAAGCGGCGATGCGGCGTTCAAGGCGGCGCAATCCCGCCTCTAACGCGAGGTTAATAATGTAGTAGCAAAAAGCCGCTGCGAGGTAGAATTCGAACGGGCGGTAGGTGCGGCTGATGGCCTGTTGAGCCGCAAGCGTGAGTTCCATAACCCCGATCACCGACACCAGTGCCGAGTCCTTCAGAAGCGCGATCATGTTGTTGCCCATCGGTGGGATGACGGCGTGTACCGCTTGCGGAATCACGACACGGCGCAGGGTCTGGCCGCGCGATAGGCCAAGGGTGCGCGCGCCTTCATATTGGCCCTTGTCCACCGCGAGGATCGAAACCTGTATCAATTCGGAATTATAGACGGCAAAGTGCAGCCCCAACCCGATGACCCCAGCCAAGAAAGCGGGCAGGTCGATGCCGACCTGGATCAGGCCGAAATAGATCAAGAACAGTTGCAGCAAAAGTGGCGTGCCCATGAAGAGCCACACGAAGGCGCGGACGGGCAGGCGCAGGGTCCAATGGCTGTAGAGGGCGATAACGGCAAAAACGATGCCGCCGACAAAGCTGAGGATGCCTGCACAAATGGTGATCGCGACGGTCCAACCAGCCCCCATTAGGAGCAAGCCGAAGTAGCTGGGTACGACTGAAAAATCAAGCCCCATGACGGCCTCCTGTTATTGTGTTTACGCTACTCATACGATCTGCGCCCGACGGTCGAGCCAGTTGATGCCCTGACCGACCACATAGATAATCACCATATAAAGAAGGCCAGAAAGGAAGAACATCTCGAAGGGTTTGTAGGTGGAGCCGATGAAGCGTTGCGCGGTATAGGTCAGCTCGATCACCGAAATTGGGGCTACCAGCGCGGTGCCTTTGATGAGCGCGTTGATGTTTACACCCAGTGGGCGGATCATCATGCGCGCGGCCTGTGGCAAGATGATTTTGCGCATCGTTTCGCTGCGGCTCATGCCCAAGGTGCGCGCGGCCTCGGTCTGGCCCTTGTCGACGGATACGATGGCGCCGCGGATGGTTTCGGTCATATAGGCGCCGATGTTGACCCCCAGCGCGATGGTGCCGGCCGCAAATGAGTCAAGCTGAATGCCGATCTGGGGGCCACCAAAATAGAGGATGAAAATTTGGATGAGGGCAGGGGTGCCGCGAAAGACGCTGACGTAGGCCGCCGCGATCCAGCGTAGCACAGCCAGTCGCGACAGGCGCGCAGCCGCGCCAAAAGCTCCGCAAGTGAGGCCCAGAAGGGCTGTCAGGATTGAAAGTTCTATCGTGACCAGCGCCGCTTCGAGGAAGAACGGGTAGACACGCAGGATGAGGTCGATGTCCAAATCTTTAGCCTTTCAACTCAGTGATGGTCTTGACGCGGCAGGATCGGCAACGCACGAATTTCGCGGATTAAGGCTGTGGTTTCCTCAATCGCCGCGTCCAGAAAACGCTTGCCCGTCTCGGGGGTGGCGACGGTCGGGTCGCCCATGGTGCCGTCTGGCGACACTTCGGACCACCAGCGCATTAACATCGCCCCGCCGCCAGTTCCGGCAAGATCGAGGTTAAAGAATTTACTGTCGGGATTGTGCAGGTTTTGCGGCACCGATTTTTCGATATGCACACGCTCCGGATGCAAATGCATGTACATCGCGGCCTCAAATTCACCCGCATGGGCAATTCCGCCAATTTCGGACTTGCGCACCTCGTTGATCCGCGCCGACATAAGGTTCCAGTAGGAAGCCGAGACACAGATAATCCCCGTTTCGATCACCGTTTTGCGCGCGGCAAGGTCCAGAACCGAATGGTTCGAGCCATGCGAATTCAGTAGCAGGATACGGCGAAACCCGTGATGAGCCAGCGATTTTGTGATGTCGCAAACGAAGGCGATCAGGGTTTCGGGCTGAATCCAGATAACACCGGGGAAATCTTTGTGATGCTCGTTAAACCCGTAAGCCACGGGCGGCATGACGAAAACCTCGTCCGGCGCGGCTTTGGCGACTCCTTCGGCCACGGCCATGCCCAGCACCGTATCGGTATCAAGCGGCATGTGGGGGCCGTGATCCTCAGTCGCTGATACATTGAGGATAACCACGCGATCCTTGTCGGCATCGCGCACGTCTTCCCACGTCAAATGGCCGTAAGTCGTTGTCACGAAAGCAGTCCTCGAAGCAGGGAAAAGGGCCTGCCGGAATTGACCGGCAGGCTGGTTGATACTTTGGGTTTAGCGAATGTCGCCGCCGACCCATTCTTCGGCAATCGCGAGGTAAGTGCCGTCTGCCATCATCTCGTCCAGCGCTTTTTGCATGGCGGCGGCGAGGTCTGGGTTGCCTTCACGGATCGCGATACCCGCGCCAATTGGTTCGGCATCTGGATCGTTGATGGTTGCCAGATCATACTGACCGGCCTTCATCGCGAGCATAACTGGAATAGAGTCATTCACGATGGCGTCCACACGGCCATTGTCCAGCTCAAGAAGCAATTCGGGTAAGCCTTTGTAAGTATTTATGTTATAGCCTTGATCGCGGGCCCATTGCTCATGTGTCTCGCCGAGCGTTACGCCGACTTTCGCATCATCCAAATCTGCGACAGTGGTGATGTCGGAACCTGATTTGGTAAAGATCGCCCGTTTGGTGCTGTAATAGGGACCGACAAAATCGATCACTTTGTCGCGCTCTTCGGTGATCGACATGGAGCCGACGACTGCGTCGTATTTGCTGGCAAGAAGGCCGCCAATGATGCCATCCCATGCGGTTGTAATGATCTCAACTTCAAGCCCCATGCGCTTGGCGATTTCAGTGCCGATCGCGGGGTCAAAGCCAACCACTTCGTTTTGTTCGTTTACAAAGTTGAACGGTGGATACTGGCCGCTCATTGCAATCTTGAGCGTACCGCGTTCTTGAATATCGGCAAGTTCATCCGCGCTCGCTGCCAACGGCGCAAAGCTTAAACCCATCAGTGCGACTGATCCCATCAAGACGTTCCGGCGCAGAATGTTCAGTGTATTCATCATTCCTGTTCTCCCTGTTGTTTTTGTGCCTCTTGTTCCTGTGCCCGAGGGGCCGCAGTTGAAAGGCGTTATGAAACACAGGTTGCGCCGTACCGTCGCATAGAGCAAATAGATAATTCCAATTCCTAAAATAGATGGCTTCTATGATTAAATTAAATGCACAACGCTTTCCTTGGAACTTGGATTGGAATTTGCTGCGGACTTTCATGGTCGTCGTGGATGAGGGGGGAATCACACCTGCGGCACATTTTCTGGGCTTGAAGCAGCCGACGATCAGTGCGGCACTGAAACGACTCGAGGATATTGTTGGGCGCAAACTGGTGAACCGCTCGCCCCGACATTTCAGCGTTACGCCTTTGGGCGAAGTCCTTTACGCGGAGGCCAGTTCGATTTTTGGTGCGGTTTCGCAATTGCCGGATTTGATGAGCAGCCTTGATGATGAAGTGACGGGCCAGATCAGTATCGCGGTGGCAAGCCACGTTGTTTCCCCGCATTTTGACGCCGTTCTAGCGCGGTTTAACGAGCTTTATCCGCGTGTGAGTTACACAATTTCGACCATGGGCAGCGCCGATGTGATGACCCACCTTCAGCAAAATCGCGTCACTTTTGGCGTTTGCCTGTTTTATGAGCAGCCTGCGGGTCTGGAGGCGCGCCACCTCTACCGTGAATATTTCGGATTGTTCTGTGGTCCGCGGCATCGCCTCTATGGCCGCGACGATATCGACCCATCCGAGCTTAAAAACGAAGATGCGGTGTCTTTTCACACCGATGAAATCGACGGTCCCCTGTCTGGCGTTGCTCATCTGCGACGGCGGTTGGGCATGCGCGCCGATCCCAAAGGGCTATCGTCCAACCTGCCAGAAGTCCGCCGTATGATCGTCGCCAATATCGGAATTGGAACCCTGCCAGTACATGTGGCCCGCAAGGATGTGGAATCAGGTCTGCTTTGGCAGGTGCCCCCGTTTAAATCGTTGCCCGCCGTGGATATTCATATGCTGACCAACGCCAAACGCAGCATGAATCGCGCAGAAAAGATCCTTCTTGAGATGATTAATGCCGAATTTGATTCCCTGCCGTTGGAAGACCGCACGTATAGCGCATAGTCATGTGACAAAGAGTGTAGCGTGCTTCAACACACGTGCCGGTGTTGTTTGGATTTATGGAAAGCGTTGAAAAGGTTTGGTTTGTCAGCCGCCATCAATGTGAAAAATGATGTCTTAGCCTCGCTGAGACGCGTTCAAATTGGTCAGTCCTTCCCCAAATTATCCAAAAAAACGTTGACATAAATTTCGAATTCCTATTAGTTCGGTATCTAGACGAACTAATAGGATGCGCCATGATTGATCCAACAAATATTTCCCGAAGGATGACTTTGAGTTCAGTTGTGCAGGCAATTACGACTTATGGGCCTATTTCGCGGGCGAGTGTCGCAAAGATGACGGGCCTGTCTAAGCAGACGGTTTCCGAAGTTGTTGCCTCGCTTGAAGAGGACGGATGGGTACAAACCGTTGGTCGCACTGAGGGAAACATCGGGCGTCGGGCAGTTGTCTATGAAATCGTTCCCGAAGCGGCCTTGGTGGCCAGCGTCGATCTTGGAGGGACGAAGGTTCGCGTCGCGCTTTGCAATCTTTCTGGCGCGGTTGTTTCTGAAATCATGGAACCCACAGTGCAGACTGGCGGGAAGGATGTCGTTGCCCAGATTGGCCGAATTATTCATAAATCGGCGTCGGATTTGGACATTAGCACCGATAAAATCCGCGTTGCCGTCGTTGGCGTTCCCGGCGTTTTGGATTCGGCGAGTGGAAACATCAATATGGCGCCCAACATTGCGGGGATCGACGCTATCGATTTTCCGACTTTGATGCAGGAGAGCCTCGGGATCGAGGTGCTGGTGGAAAACGATGTGAACCTCGCCGCGTTAGGGGAGCACTGGATGACGCATCAGGGAGAAAAGGACGACTTGGTCTTTTTGTCGATTGGAACGGGCATCGGTGCTGGCCTTGTTATTGGCGGGCAGTTGGTGCGTGGCGCAACGGGTGCGGCGGGCGAAATCGGGTATCTGCCCTTTGGTGCCGATCCATATGAAGCCGAAAGCCTGACGGTTGGCGCGCTGGAACGCATGACCGCAACCAACGCTATCAAAGGCCACTATTTAGAATTAACGGGCGTCCAGAAATCCGTCCCTGAGGTGTTTGATGCCGCACTGGCTGGGGATGCCGTCGCGCAAAAAGTGTTGGCCCAAGCGGCACGTTATATTGGGCGGGCGATTGCGGCAATCGCCGCCGTGGTAGACCCCGCATGTGTCGTTATCGGCGGTTCCATTGGCGCGCGCCACGAATTCACTAAGCTGATTGAACCTGAAATTCGCAAGTGTTTCCCAAGACAGATTCCGATTGAAGTCTCCGCCCTTGGAAATCACGCGGCGCTCGCTGGCGGCACGTCCATCGCGCTGTCCCGGCTGCATGTTGCATTATTTTCTGGAGGGCTTCCGGGCGCGAAAATTATCATCCCTGCACCGCAACTGAAGACCTATCAGGAGGACGTCGCATGAGTGATTTTGATTTGATTGCCAAGCTTGAGGCCCGGCAAGATGCGCGTACCGACATTGAACTGCTTCGCGGGGCCATCGGCTGCGAAAGTGTCACCGGCAATGAGGGCCGTTTTGTCGACTTCCTGATGTCAGAGATGACACGGATAGGGTTGAAGCCTGCTTCGGGCGATTTCCTACCTGATCGTCCGAACACTTGGGGCGCTCGGGTGGGGACCACAGATGGCCCTAATCTTATGTTCGTCGGGCACACCGATACTGTTCATGTGCGCGGTTGGGCCGAACACTGGAAAGGGCAGCCCCAAGAAGACCCTTTTTCCGCCCCCGTTATCGACAACGAAATCTGGGGCCGAGGTGCCTGTGACCTTAAGGCAGGCATCTGTTCTGCCCTCGCGGCCTTACGACTCCTTGATACTGTTGGCGTGCAATTGGCGGGCACCGTTTCCTTCGCGTTTATTGGCGATGAGGAGAGTGGCGAGCCAAACACGGGCGTTAGTGCTGGCGCAAAAGATTTGGTGAAACGCATCGTCACAGGAGAAATCGCTAAACCCGACTTCGCCGTCTATGTTGAGCCGACAAAATTGGATGTTTACACCGCGCAGATCGGGTTTTTCATCGCGGAGATTTCGATCACAGGGAAGTCCGCCTATTTTGGAACGCCACAAGACGGGGTCGACGCGCTAAAGGCAACACACCAACTTCTCACCGCACTTTGGCAGCATGCCGAGGAGCTTGCCCAAGGTCCAACTCATCCTTTGGTCGGTGCTTCCGACATCTTGGTGACGAAAATCAACGGCGGCGGCTATATTGCTGTCCCTGGCGAATGTGAGCTTTCGTTGATCCGAAAACTGCGCCCCGGCGAGAACCTCGACGAAGCGGTAGCGCAATTTGAAGCGGTCGTGAAGGGTGTCGCGTTCGACGACGGTATCTCTTTCGATATCAACTATCCCGCTGGGCGCGATCACCGTTTTGGCGGGTCGCCCGTTGAGATCGACCCCGACCATCCCGCAGCAAAATCTCTCGCCAAATGCGTCACAGAGGTAAGGGGGGCCACGGCTGAAATCGGCGGAGCGCCTTACTGGTCGGAAAGCCCGTTCCTCGTGAATGAAATCGGCTGTCCAACCGTTTATTGCGCCCCCGGCGACATCAGTATTGCCCACACTTTTGAGGAACGCGTCGCGGTGAGCGAGTATCTTGCGGGTGTCCGAGCCTTTGCACTTTTTATCGCACGCTTCTGTGGAACGAAAACTGAGTCAACGAATTTAAATGGAGGAAACCAATGAAACACTTACTAAAAAACGTCCTGTCTGGCGCAGCTTTTGCTCTGGCAGCACTTCCCGTCGCCGCCCAAACAGTGGGTCCCCAAGGCGAAGCCGCAACCCCGTCATCGGCGATTGTGGTTCCAGACACCAGCGCAGAGGCGGTCCGCGCGGGCGCGTATACGGCCGCGCTTCTCTGGCATGACCAGTCGGATTTCGTAAACGCGGTAACGGCAGGCGCGACCGATGAATTCACGCGCTTTGGCATTACGGTTGTTGCGACGACAAGCGCCGGTTTTGATGCCGCGAAACAGCGGAGCGACATCGAAACTGCCCTCGTAAAAGCGCCGGATATCATTCTGTCCCTCCCCCTAGATCCCGTCACATCGGCGGCCGCCTTCCAAGAGGCCAAGGAAGAGGGTGTGAAACTTGTGTTCTTGTCCAATCTACCTTCGGGCTATGAGCATCCCGCCGACTACGCGGCGATCGCAACGGATGATTTGTTCCAAATGGGCAAGCAAGCAGCAGACGCACTTGCCGCCGCGATGGGAAATGAAGGCACTGTTGGCTGGATTTTCCACGACGCGGAATATTATGTAACAAATCAACGGGATAACGCGTTTAAGGCGACGATCGAAAACGACTACCCGAATATCTCGATCATTGCCGAACAGGGGATCAGCGATCCCGCGCGCGCAGAAGATATAGCGAACGCAATGTTGCTTCGTAATCCCGACATTGGCGGTATCTATGTCACTTGGGCGGGACCAGCCGAGGGTGTTTTGGCGTCGCTTCGGGCCAACGGAAATTCAACCACTAAAATCGTCACCCTAGATTTGTCCGAGCCGATTGCATTGGACATGGTCCGTGGTGGGAACGTGGCTGCGATTATTGCGGATGAGGCCTATGAACTTGGCCGTGTGATGGCTGCTGCGGCCATTCTTGACCTGCTGGATCAAGACGTACCACCGTTTATCGTGGCCCCAGCAGTCACTGTGACGGCCGACAATGTCGCCGAAGGTTGGATGAAATCCTTGCATATCGAAGCGCCAGAAAGCCTGAGCGCAAACTAAAATAAAACGGGCGGCCCAGTCTTTATTGGGCCGTCGACCGCTTCGCCTAGCGGCGAACGAGATACCCCCAACAGGAATCCACAAGTGAAGTCGGCTTGAAATTAAGCTGGCAACACTTCACGCGAAATCATCGTTTGGTGCCTTCGACCCAATGTCAAATCTCATCTGGAAGGCTGATATGACACATATAAAATCCCGACTAAACGGCGCTGACTTCCAGCAAATGGTTGTCTACTTCGGATTTGTTGCAATCTTCATTTTCTTTGCGCTTACCCTGCATGACGACGGGTTTCTAACCCAACGGAACCTAACGAATATTTTGCTGCAGACCGCGCCTGCGACGATTATGGCAATTGGCCTTGTCTTTGCCTTATCCGCTGGCGAAATTGACTTGAGTTTTGGATCCATTGTTGCGGTGTCGGCATTATCCGCAGCGGTCGCGATGCAAAGTTTCGGCATGGCCGTCGGTGTGATTGCGGGCTTGGGGGCGGGTATCCTCATCGGCGCTTTGAATGGCGCCCTCGTGGCCTATCTTAAGCTCCCGTCCTTTCTGGTGACTTTGGCGACGATGGGTCTCTTTGCGGGGATTGCGCGGTCTATGACCAATCTGCGCTCGATCCCCGTTTTGAACGAAACATTCACGGGTATCTTCGGGTCTGGCAAGCTCTTTTCGATCCCCTCACTGGTAATCTGGACAGTCATTGCCGTGGGTGTTGGACATCTGGTCTATCGCAATACGCGCTTTGGCGCACATGTATTGGCGACGGGTGATAATCCACGCGCAGCCCAAGTTTCCGGCATCAAAGTTCCCCGCATCCGCTTCTATGTTCTGACCATTTGTGGCGCGACAGCTGGCTTGGCTGGGTTGCTCTATGCGGGTCGCCTGCAAGCGGCGAAATACACGCTTGGTGAAAGTGATCTGATGACAGTCATTGCGGCGGTCATCGTTGGCGGCACCGCCCTCAAAGGCGGCAAAGGCTCCGTCATTGGCGCGCTCGTAGGCTCGCTGATGATGGGGATGCTGAACAACGGACTCATCCTGATGAATCTCGAAGTTTCCAATCAAATGATTGTTCGAGGACTAATTATTCTCCTTGCCGTAGCGGTATCTCTCCGCGACAGCAGCCGATAAGCGAGGACCTAAAAGATGTTCCTAGACGTACTTCTACGAAGAAATCCGCAGTTCATTGAGGCCGCGATGGCCTTGCATCAATCGGGCGCGATCCCGCCAAACTCTTATGTTCTCGATCTTGATGCAATCGAAAGCAACGCAAGATTATTCGTGGCGACCGCCAATGCGCTGGGCCTCAAAACATTTGCCATGACCAAGCAGGTTGGCCGTCATTCGGGGTTCTGTGAGGCGATTATGCGTGGGGGGATTGACCGCTCCGTTGCCGTTGACATGGATTGTGCCGTTGCCTGCCATCGGGCGGGTCTCAAAACGGGCCACCTCGGTCATCTCGTGCAAGTGCCACAGCGTGACGCCGAGTTTGCCGCCGCTAAATTGCAGCCCGATTATTGGACGGTGTTCAGCCAAGATAAGGCCCGCGAGGCGGCAAATGCAGCGGTTAAGGCAGGACGGGTGCAAAACTTGATGGCGCGTATTCAAACAGAAGGGGATACGTTTTATCGTGGCCACGAAGGTGGGTTTGCCGCCTCAGATATTTGTAATGTCGCAGATCAAATTGACGCGATGGAAGGGGCAGCATTTGCAGGGATTACCACATTTCCTGCGCTCCTGTTTGATCGAGAAAGCCGCAAAGTCAAAACAACTCCGAATTTGGCAACTCTTGCGCGCGCTTCCGAAGCGCTGGCGGCGGCGGGGCGTTCCGACATTGAAATAAACGCCCCTGGCACCAATTCCACGGTGATGCTGGCCGCACTGGCCGAGGCGGGCGCGACCCAATGTGAACCCGGAAATGCGCTGCATGGCACGACGCCGCTGCACGCGGTTGAGGATTTGCCCGAAAACCCCGCCGTGCTTTATCTTAGCGAGGTCTCGCACCATCACGGCGGCAATGCGTTCTGCTTCGGCGGCGGTCTTTATATTGATCCGGTGTTCCCGAAATATGATGTTCAGGCCATCGTTTCTTCGGAACCGACAAGCGCACGCAAGGCCTTGGCCAGTGTCGAAATTCCCGATTATTCCGCCATCGACTATTACGGGATGATTGACGCCACTGGACCCGTAAAACCAAAAACAGGCGATACGGTCGTGTTCGGATTTAGGGGGCAGGCCTTCGTTACGCGCGCAAATATCGTAGGTGTTTCTGGCATCTCAACAGGCACCCCCAAAGTCACGACAATAGAAAACATTTTCGGCGAGGTCACTGGTTGGCCAGAAAGGGCTCTCTAATGGCATCCGATACAAAAGTTCTCTCCCTCAAAAACATTCACAAATCCTTTGGCGGTGTCGTGGCAATTCAGGATTTCTCGCTTGACCTTGAAGCAGGCGAGATCGTGGCCCTTGTTGGCGATAATGGTGCGGGGAAATCCACGCTGATTAAGATCGTGTCGGGTGTTTACAGCCCGACATCCGGCGAAATTTCTCTGGACGGCACGCCCACAAGTTTTAGCGACGCAAGCTCCGCGCGGGCCAAGGGGATCGAAGTGGTCTATCAAGACCTCGCCTTGGCCGACCAACAGCCCGTTTATATGAATATGTTTCTGGGGCGGGAGCTAACCAAGCCCCCTTTCGGCCTCCTAGACAAAGCGCGTATGTTGCGAGAGTCACAGGATCTTGTCGACGAACTTGATGTCCGTATCCCATCGGCAGGCTCAACAATCAGCGAACTAAGTGGCGGGCAACGCCAAGGGATCGCGATTGCGCGTGCGACGGCGTGGGCAAGTAAACTCATCTTGTTGGACGAGCCGACAGCCGCGCTCGGGGTGGCGGAAACCGCGCGGGTAGAAGAACAAATCGCCGCGCTCAAAGCCAAGAACCTCGCAATCCTCATCATCAGTCACAGCTTGGATCAGGTCTTTCGCCTGTCCGATCGCATTTGTGTTTTACGTCGGGGCGAGCAAATCGGCATCCGCGAAACAGCCAAGACAGACAAGAACGAAATCGTTTCTATGATCACCGGAGTAGCGTGAGATGAATAAGCCAATCGAGACAATTATGGCCGGTGAAATCCGTGAAATTCCAGATGTGATCGCCCGTCAGATCAATGAAGGCCTCGCAGGGTACATGGAGGCTGGGCGCAAGGCTGCGGCGTCTAATCCGGTGGGGTTTGTGACCTGCGCGCGCGGTACTTCGGATCACGCGGCGACGTTCTTCAAATATGTGATGGAGATTCAAACGGGTTTGCCTGTTGCGTCCATTGGCCCTTCGGTTGCGTCCATTTACGAGACCCCGTTGAAGTTGGATAATTTTATCTGCCTGTCCATTTCGCAATCGGGTGGCAGCCCTGACCTTGTCGCTTTGCAAGAGGCCGCCAAAAAGGGCGGAGCAAGCACATTGGCAATTCTCAATGAGGTGAACAGCCCCCTTGGGCATGGCACGCAAACCGTGTTGCCAGTGTTCGCAGGGCCAGAGAAGGCGGTCGCGGCGACTAAATCATTCGTGAGCAGTTTGTTTGCGATTTTGGGTTTCGTTGCGGGCTTTACACAAGACAAAGACCTTGAAAAAGCCTTGCGCGGCCTTCCTGACGTACTGCGCGCCGCGCTAACCTGCGATTGGTCAAAAGCTGAACTGGCCCTCGCAAGGGCTAGATCGGTTTTCACGGTTGGCCGTGGTCCTGGACTGGCCGTTGCTGCCGAAGCGGCACTGAAGTTAAAGGAAACCTGCCGCATCCACGCTGAAGTTTTTTCCTCGGCAGAGGTGCTGCATGGCCCCGTCGTCCTCGCAGACCAAAAATTTGCCGCTCTGTTATTTGATCCTGAGGATCGTTCTCGCAGTTCCGTTGAAGCGGCGGCCAAAGCTATGCGTGAAAAAGGCGCAGCCGCGTTCTCGATTTCTTCTTCTATGGGCCCAAAAATGAATCTGCCTGTTCCAGTAGTGACCAATCCCCTCGTACTTCCGTTGATACAGATTACTGCATTCTACAGTTTTGTTGAGGTTTTGGCGCAAAATCTGGGCGAAAACGCCGATGCTCCCGTGGGGCTCAATAAAGTGACTGTCACCATGTGACCTTTGGGCATGTATAATCCGCGCGCAATTTGGGGCAGTAATATTGGCCTAATGTAGAAGAGTTCGATTTAGTCTGACAGCACTCTTGGAAAGTCCTCGTCACCACCATAAGGTGGTGCAATCAAAAATGGACCTATGGGAGGACTAAACTATGAAATTTATCAAGACACTCGCGGCTGCCACGCTGGTTATGGCCGCACCTGCCTTCGCGCAGGAACAGCTTTCAATTGCAACCGGTGGAACCGGCGGCGTCTATTATCCAATTGGCGGCGGGCTTGCGGAAATCATCAACAACCATGTCGACGGCTATGCCGCGACCGCCGAAGTTACAGGCGCATCCGTTGAGAACATGGGCCTGATTGCTACGGGCGATGCCGATGTCGCGCTTGCTTTGGCCGATACAGTTCTACAGGGCTATACTGGAACAGGCCGTTTTGAGGGGCAACAGCTTCCGATGCTGCGCGCAGTTGGCGTTGCATATGCAAACATGGTGCAAATCGTGTCCCTGAAAGACAGCGGTATTACTTCGCTTCAGGACATGGTCGGCAAGCGCATTTCCATCGGCGCCCCCGGTTCCGGTACTGAGGTCAACGCCGAGCAAATTCTGACGGCAAACGGCATTTCTTATGACGATATCGATGAGCAGCGTCTGAACTTCAACGAAACCGCAGATGCGCTGGCAAATGGCGATATTGACGCAGGCTTCTGGTCTGTTGGTGCGCCAACGTCCTCGATCCTTAACCTTGCAACCACGAACGATATTGTTTTGATCGAACTTGGTGCCGAAGAATTGGCCGCAGCGGACGCCGCCAATCCGGTGTTTGCCGTGACTACGCTTAAGGGCGGAACCTATGTCGGCGTCGATGCGGATACGTCCGTGATTGGCGTGCCCAACGTCTTGGTCGTCTCTTCGGAAATGTCGGATGATCTTGCCTATCAGATCACCAGCGCCATGTTCGAAAACATCGCAGAGCTTCAAGCGGTTCACCCCGCAGCAAACCAGACAACCGTCGAATTGGCTTTGTCTGCCTCGCCGATCCCACTCCACCCAGGTGCGATCCGCTACTTCGAGGAAATTGGCGCGACAGTTCCTGACGAATTGCGCCCATGATATCATGGTTCGGAGGGGGGCTTTGTGCTCTCCTCCTTTCGTTTAACGCTTCGGTCGCCCAAGCCGATACTCTGACGGCGACCCAAGTGGACACCGGCGAAACGCTTGCCGTGTTTGATGCCCCAGACGGGGCAGGCTGGTGCGTGCTTTGGCATCATTCCGTGCAAGGGTTCGAGGTATCGGATTGCTATGAAAATCGCGGGGGCCGCATGGTTTTGGTGCGCGCTCATCTGCCGGATTTCGCCGCTGGACTTGACCATATCCCCGGACGCGGCGTGCAAGTGTCGGACGGGCAGGGCGGTTACTGGATTGAAGATATCGACGAGGCCGTTCCCACAAACGCCTATATCCTACGTCCCGGTGCGGGATTTGTAGATCATCGAATTAACATGGACGGGACTGAAGTCTCGCTTTCGGCTGTTGCCCCGCGTGCGCGCGTTCGCATTGCCTTAATAAGGAACTAATCGACGATGACCACCGATCTTGCAGAACGCCCCCCAATGCCACAGCCAACTGTGGCGACCTCGCGCCTCTTGCTTCGTGCGATAGCCATCGTCGGCATCCTGCTCTCCCTGTTTCAGCTTTACGCCGCTGGGCTACAGCCCCTTGGTCTCTTTTTTCAGCGCCCGATCCATCTGGGATTTATTCTGGCACTTTGCTTTCTGATCTATCCGGTTTTCGGCCAAGATCGCGTGCGTGGCGTGCTTGGTTGGGTTATCGACGGCGCGCTCGTACTCTGTGCAGTTTTGGTCGGCGTTTGGTTGCCGATGAACATCGACATTATCGCCAATTCGATTTTTTCGCGCCCGATTGACATCACTGTCGGGGTCATCACGACGCTGGTTGTGCTTGAGGGCGCGCGTCGTGCTGTAGGCCTTGGCATGACAATTATCGGCGCGACCTTCATTGTGTATGCCTTTGCTGGCAACCGTGGCGAGTTACCGTTTCTCTCCGATTGGATGCCCGGTATTCTTAACCATCGGGGCTATACTCTGGACCGCTTGGCAAGCCAGCTGACCCTCGGAGCGGAGGGGATTTTCGGCCTACCATTGGGTGTGGCTGCCACGTTCATTTTCGTCTTCGTGCTTTTTGGCGCGTTCCTTGAGGTGACTGGCGCGGGCAAATTCTTCATTGATTTGGCCTATGCATCGACGGGGCGGCAACGGGGCGGGCCAGCCAAGGCTGCCGTGATTGCCTCTGCCGGCATGGGCTCGATTAGCGGATCGGCAATCGCCAATGTTGTGACCACGGGAGCCTTCACGATCCCATTGATGAAAAAACTGGGCTATCGGCCCGCGCAGGCTGGCGGTATCGAAGCCGCGGCCTCCACGGGTGGACAGATCATGCCGCCCCTTATGGGCGCGGGCGCGTTCCTGATGTCCGAATTCACGCAGGTTCCCTATGTCGATATCGTGCTGGTGTCGATTTTTCCCGCCTTCCTTTATTTTGGCGCGGTCTATCTGCTGGTCCATATCGCAGCGGTCAAACAGGGCATGAAGGGCCTGACAGCCGAAGAACTGCCGAGTGTGCGCAGGGTGATGGCTGACGGATGGCATTTCATGCTTCCGCTGGTGGCGTTGGTATGGTTGCTGGTGTCGGGTTATTCGCCGATGCGGGTAGGGTTTTACGCGATTATATCGGTGGTCGTAGCGGCTTCGGCCCGCGCGTTGTGGAGCTACGCAACCGACCGACCAACCATGGACGGCTTTGTTGCACTGTGTCGTCGTGGGCTGTCCTTAACGGCGCAGGCGATGGAATTGGGCGCGCGGAATGCGGTTGCTGTGTCGATGGCTTGCGCGGTGGCGGGGATCATTGTGGGCGTTGTCGGGCTGACCGGACTTGGGTTGAAATTTTCGTCGATGATGATCGCCTTTTCGGGTGGCAACATCGTTTTGGCGCTGATCCTGGTGCTCCTCGCAAGCTTAGTCCTCGGCATGGGTTTGCCGGTAACCGCTGCCTACATCGTGCTGATTATCCTCGTCGGCCCCGCGCTGACATCGGAATTCGGCGTGCCGCTTCTGATCGCGCATCTGGTGGTGTTCTGGTATTCGCAAGACAGTAACGTCACGCCGCCGGTGGCGCTCGCGGCCTTTGCGGGGGCCGCGATTGCTGGCTCAAAACCGCTGGAGACCAGTTTACAGTCGTGGAAATTTGCCAAGGGGCTTTACCTCATCCCGCTTTTCATGGTGTTCAACGAAAGCATCATCCTTGGCGGACCAATCCCCTTGGTTCTTTGGAGCGGTTTTCTCGCGATTATTGCTCTCACCGCCTTTGCCGCCTGTCTTGAGGGGTATCTTTTCGCACCGATTGTTTTATGGCAACGGTTGCTAATCGTGCCGGGAGTTATTGCGGTCTTCTGGCCAGATTTGCGGGTCGAGATTGTGGGAGTTGCAATCTTGGTAACTATGCTGACGCTAAATTGGTCCCGAGGTCGCCGCGAATTTCCTGTAAATGGTTTGGCGTGATGCGTTTGCCGTCCTGTCGTGCAAGGCGCCCGTGGCTTATTTGATGCTCGTTTAGGGAGTCGCAAGCATCAGATTGGCTATGGTGATTGCGGCGGTTTTCTGATCATCGCTTTGGGTCATGTCGGTATTGACGTGAATGACCTTGTTGTCGGCAGTGAGAATCGACAATTGCCCACGCATTTCTGACCAAACGGCTTGGACACCCAAATCCGCAACCGGAACTGCGTCTTTGTAAACTGCGAGCACGCGATCAAAATCAGAGGCTCTCGCGGCGCGGGCCGCGATCACATAAAGCCTTTTGCCATCAGGCTTTGCCCCCAATTCAATACGCAGAGCGTCATCTGCGTCGGGCGCGCCCCAGATGTAGGTGCATGTGAACGTGCGGTTTCCATCGCACGCGGCCATTTTCAAACCGTCGTCAGGCGCGAACTCCAAAATGGTGCGCAACTGGTCTTCGGGTATCAACAGCAACAACGGCTCGTCCGCAGGCGCGATCGTTCCCGTCAAAAGTAACGCGCAGATTGCGGAGGCAAGGAAAAAAGAGGGCTTCATATGTGGCCTTTCAAAGTGTGCGTGAGAAAAACACTGGATTTGGAAATATGTCGCGGAAGGTAAGGATCGCGCCTACAGCCCTTACCTAATCAAACATTGCTCCACGATTCTGGCCTTCACTGCTTCGGGCGTGCTTTTGGAAAGATAAGTATAAACCATCTCAATCAAATAACTGGCGCCCAGTGGCTCCAACGCGCCGATACCTTCGGGCGATGCCAAGATCGCCGCTTTGGCCTCTTCCACGGGCAAGCCATCTTGGCTCATGATTAAGCCCCGCACAGCGAGGTCGCCTTGTGCGTCGCAATCGGCGGCAATACTTTCTGCTGTTGGTTTTGCGGCCTCAAGGGCAAGTCGTTGGGCTTCCTCGTCCGCAAGCTGTTGCTGAACGGATTCCTCCATCTGCTGGGCAAAAGTCTTTTTGACGGGCTGATCCTGCGCCGCCGCAATCTGGGGCGTCGTCAGGCTGATAACGGATGCTAAAAGAATGTGTTTGATCATGATGTCTAAAAACTCCCGGAAAAGCGGGCTGTAAATTAGGGCTTTTCACGCAAATGGTTAACCAAATAAGCAACCTTGAGCGAGATTGCATATTATTGCAAGCCCGCTCAAGGTTGCGGCTTTGCAATAGGTTTAGCATTGGAAAAAATCAGGCGCACACGACACAAACTGGCGGTTCTTATACAGGAAATTAATGCCACAGCATCGCTTGGTGCAGCTGGATCTTATATGGAGCGTTATGAAAAAAGCGGTCACATAAGAAAACTCTGACAGGCCCTCAATTAATTTTATTGACGGGGAACTGGACGGCGCGGCGGGTTGGATGAAGAAAAATGTGATCGAACTGACGGTTCCCAAAGCGACCAGTGACGTCAGAATTACTATTGAACCCCCGCGAAAGCCCACCGCAGTCTGATCAAATCTCGATGTTTTACGGTGGTGCAGATCGTCAAAATCTTTGGGCCAATGAATGTGTTGGCGACGGGGTCGGCTTGCCAAAAGACATTCTCGCCCGCGGCAAGGAGTTAATTTCCGATGGCTTAAGTTTAGTCGGTTCCATTCCTTAGATTTCCGTTGCGAAATCACTACCGGCGGCAGTGGCATCACTTCAATATTCGGAATTTTAAGACGTAAGGCGAACAGGAAAAACTCTGGTCGTGGTCGTAACTTCTTACCAGTTATAAAAATTTGCCAAGCTATGTTCTTGCGGGGGCTAGTTATTTGGATAGGAAAACCGCATGTTCATGCTATTTAGAACACATTGCCCCCCTTTTTTGACTTTTGCACTGGATTTGAAAATGAAGGTATTTCGCATCTTTCCGGCTCTATTTTTTTTGGCATCTTCATGGGGGGCGCCTGTTTTGGCTGCGCCTGATGTGGCATGCGGTTATGGCACTCCAGAGGCTTGGGCGAAGGTCGATGCGCTTTTTGTCGGAACGTGGAAAATTCAGCACCACGCGGGGTTCTATGTGGCGGGTCCCATGACGATGCCTTTCCCCGCGAGCGGCGACACCGACACGATGCAAATCGAAATGCTGCCTTCAGGGCAACTGGTTGGTACACATCCCGAAGCGCAAGCTCCTATACCGTTCCTCTGGGCAGATGAGCCAGCGTGGAGTTTTGAGAAACACGCAGCCGACGACGGGGCTCCGGCGCCCATGCTGACCTCGTCGGATGTTGAAACGCTGATGGGCTGCGGCGTCGAGAATCTGGCCCGCCTGATCGGCCACACGACAGTATCAATGGACGGCGTGGTGATGGAAATGACGTTACGCCTGATGGTGGTTGGCGTGGATCAGATGTACGGCATCTTTCACACGTCGGCGGTGGCCAGAGGCATGCCTGTGAAAAGCTGGCGTACGGTGACAATGACCCGCTAAAATCAGGCGACAGTTGCGAGAGCTTATAGACGCCAACCCAAGGCACAGGCCAAGCCAATTAAAACCGAAGGGTCGCCCTAAAAGATCTTCGGTGCTTCCGCCCTTTTTTGCAGTTAATCTGGTGTGGAAATTGAGGGGCTTCAACGCCGCGTTCTCTTTGGCGCAGACCTGTGGTTTTGCGCATTTCCCTTTACGTCTCAATCGACGGGCACGACAGTTTTGTCCCTTCTATGGTGACGCTCACGGCTTCTGAAACGGGGTGGGCCGTGGGCTCTTTGGCAAAACTGTCTCTGCACGAGTATCGCGTTTGGTTCCGCCGAACCATTGGTCAAACAACAACAAGAACACGATGCCTACCAATCCTTGTCGAAGGGGGCGAGATTTCGCAAACTAGCGCCTATGAGCAACCAAACGCGCTCGAACCGAAGGTAATCCCTATTGCAACCGAGGGGCTATCGAGAAGGCAGCCGGCCTTGATCGGGGTGAATGGGCGCGCGCATCCTGATCTGTTCGACACGAATGGCGATACCGCTTTATCTTGCGCCACTGGAAGCAGGCATGCGCAATTGATCTGCCCATACGCCGATCTCTGAGGTACTTGCGGCGTTTTGACGGGCGGTGAGAAGACCGGTGACGGCTACATCGAAGAGGTTCTCAGGGCGTTGGCGGCACAAGGGATCGCAACCCGCATTGATATTGTTGGCTTCACCATCGACGGTTCCAAGTTCCGCTCGCGCCTAAAGGTTATATGTTGATTGACGACGGTCACATAGAACCGCTGGTGATTAAAATTGCTTTGGGGGAGGATCAAGTTATTGATCTTGCGAAATGAAGGATTTGCAATACATCTACGCCTGCTAGAATACGACGTTGGCTGAATCGGCTTGGAAGGGCTGTACCTCATATGCGCGTATTTTATAGTGAAGATCACAGGCTCCATTTTCCGCAAGCGGAACTGTCGGGTGGGCAGTTTGTCACGCCGTTTGAGCGACCGTCACGGCTTGAATACATCCTCAACCGTCTGAGAGAACGGCAGTTCTTAGATGTTGTTGCACCTGAAGCGGTGGATATGGCGCCGATTGCCGCATTGTTAGATTCTGGCTATCTGACCTTCTTGGAAACGGCTTGGGATGAATGGAAAGCGGCGGGAATGGGAGGCGAGATTATTGCCGCGAACGTCCCTGCGCGGGGCATGCATATGGATCGCATTCCCGAAAATATCGACGGGAAAGTTGGGTACTATTGCCATGCTTCGGAAACCGCCATTACACAGGGGACGTGGAAAGCAGCCTTGTCGTCCGTGGCCTCCGCACAGGCCGCGCAACGTCATGTTGCGGCGGGGGCAAATGCCGCGTTTGCGCTTTGCCGCCCACCTGGGCACCATGCAACGGCCGACCAATACGGCGGTTTCTGTTTTATCAACAATGCGGCCGTTACGGCACAAATGTTTCGCGATTCAGGTGCGGGGCGGGTTGCCGTACTCGATATTGATTTTCACCACGGCAATGGCACGCAAGACATTTTTTACGAACGTGCAGACGTGTTATTCGCCTCGCTACATGGCGCGCCACAACAGACCTATCCCTATTTTATCGGCTATGCCGATGAAAAGGGGCGCGGCGAGGGCGAGGGATATAACTTTAATTATCCGATGCTATCTGGGACAGGCTATAGCCAATGGTCTGCGGCGCTTGATGACGCGATTGCCAAGATCAGCGCATGGGGCGCGGAAGTACTTGTCGTGTCGCTGGGCGTAGATGCCTATAAGGATGACCCAATCAGCTTCTTTCGACTGGAGAGCGAAGATTTCACCGATGCGGGCCGCCGCATTGGGCGGATGAAACTGCCGACAGTATTTTGTATGGAGGGGGGGTATGCGGTTGAGATGGTCGGTGTGAATACAGTCAACGTTCTCGAAGGATTTGCCGACGCTTGAAATCGCTTTTGTATTTAGGGGGGCGGGGCCCGAAACAGGCCCCGCCCCATTTGTTTATTTGACCAGTTCGGTCCAAATAGCGGTATAAAGTTCAGTCGCGCTTTGTGGGCAGGTTGGCAGGAATTTCCCTGCGGAGACAAACTCTGCGGGCACAACGATTTCTGGTGCGGTTTTCATCTCTTCGGGCATGAACGGCGCAGACCCTGCGATCCCGTTGGCATAACGGGCAAAGGACGAGATCATCGCGGCGTTTTCAGGGATCATGACGAAATCGAGGAACTGATAGGCCTCGTCGACGTTTTTCGCATCCGCCAGCAATCCAACCGAATCCATCCAAAGGGGGTAGCCTTCGACGGGGTATCCATAGGCGACTGTCGGGTTGTTCAGGCGCGCGCGCATTGTGGACCCGTTCCAGTTCACGGAAGCGGCGTAATCACCCGACGAAAGCTTGTCTGTGGTGCCATAATCCATCGACAACCATGACGGTTTTGCCGCCATCAATTTGTCACGAACCTTACGCAGCACGTCGAGATCTTCGGTGCAAGCTTCGCCGCCAACGTTAAAGATCGCAAGCGCCATAACGTCGCTCATTTCGGGAACCACGTTGACCTTGCCAATCAGTTCGGCAGGCGGGTCAAGGAAGATGTCAGAGGTGTTAATATCACCACTATAATCGGCGGTATTCACGGCAACAGCGGTGGTGCCCCAAAGCCATGGAACGGTGTGGGTCCGCCCCTCGTCCCAAGGTACATTTACCCATTCAGGCGCAACGTTGCCGATGTTGGAAAGGCGCGAATGGTCCAGTTCGGCCAAAAGGCCCTTTTCAACAAAGATCGGAACATAGTTGGCCGATGGAACCACAAGGTCAAAACCAGAGCCGCCCGCTTCAACCTTGGCAAGGGCGGTCGTGTTGCTGTCATAATCGGTGATCGTAACGGTGATCCCTGTTTCAGCCGTGAATTTCTCGATCATTTCGGGGCTGGTATAGTTCCCCCAGTTGAAAAGGTTCAACTGGCCTTCGGCTTGCGCAGCAAGAGTGCCGCCGAGTAAAGCCGTGGTGGCGATAAGAAAAGATTTCATGTGATACTCCTTAAAATGGGAAGGCAGGGTCTAGCCCCGCTTCCGGGTGGCGAGAAAAAAGAGAGTTAGTACGAGCACACTGACCGCCAGCAAAGCGGTCGAGATCGCGTTGACTTCAGGTGTCAGCGCACGGCGCAATTGGCCCAGCATATAGGTGGGGAGCGTATCCTGTCCCGCTGATTTGACAAATTCGGTGATGATCACGTCGTCAAGGGAGATGATAAACGCGAGCATCGCCCCCGCGACCACACCGGGCATCAAAAGCGGGAGGGTCACATAGCGAAACGTCTGCCATGGTGAGGCATAAAGATCGGCCGCAGCGGTTTCCATTGCGGTGTCCATCCCCTCAAGTCGCGCCTTGATCGGCAAATAGGCAAAGGGCACACAGAAAGCCGAATGCGCGATGATAAGATAGCCGAGGCCCGTATAACCCGTGGCGATTTTGATCGACGAGAAGAAGATCAGAAGCGCAACTGCTGTAACAATTTCGGGCACCATCAAAGGTTGGTTGATGACGATATAGATGAAGGTTTGGCCCTTGAATTTCCCCCGTCGGGTAGTGCCAAGAGCCGCCATCGTCGCCACGGTTGTCGCAATTGCGGACGCCCAGATTGCAATCACAAAAGAGCGCATCGCGGCACCTTGCACCGCTTCATTCTGGGCCGCGATTGCGTACCATTTAAACGAAAATCCGCCCCATTGATTGACGGAATTGCCGCCATTGAACGAATAAAAAACCAGCGTGACGATGGGCGCATAGAGCAACACAAAAGACAGCAGTGCCAAGAAGGTGAAGCCGGGCAGCTTGGTCACGTCAAAAGATTTATGCTTACCCATGCGGGTCCTCCCGCGATGAAACGCGTGTATAGATTAACAGCGAGCCGAGAACGACAACCAACAGAACCGTTGAAAGCGCAGCACCGAGTGGCCAGTTTTGCCCTTGTCCGAATTGCAGCTCAATAAAGTTCCCGATCATCATATTTTTGCCGCCACCCAAAACGCGCGGCGTTACATAGGCACCGAGGCTTGGGATGAAAACAAGGATACACCCCGCCACGATGCCGGGGCGAATAATCGGCAAGATCACCCGCCGAAGAATTTGCAAACGCGAGGCATAGAGGTCGTAACCCGCTTCAATCAGCCGAAAATCAAACCGGTCGATCGCTGCAAACAGCGGCAACACCATCAAAGGAAGATAGACATAGGCCATCCCGATTAGCACAGCCGTGTCGGTATACAAAATCTGGATCGGCTCTGAAATCAGCCCGTAGTGGATGAGGAATGTGTTCAAAAGACCCTGATTGCGGATCACTTCCATGATCGCGAAGGTGCGGATCAACAGGTTTGTCCAGAAGGGGATTGTGATCAGAAACAGCCAAAATGCGCGGTATTTCGGCGGACGTGTCGCGATAAACCACGCAGTCGGCAGGCCGAGCACAAAGGCGATCACGGTCGTCGATAGCGAGAGTTTTACCGAACGCCAGATGATGGAAAGGTTAGCATCGGCAAGGCTTACTGTGCCGTCAAAAATGTCCTTTTGAAACAGCACCCGAAACCAAGCATCCCCCGAGAAAACCCAGCGCACACCAGAGTAGTCGCCCTTTTCCAGAAACGAATAGGTCACGACAATCAGCAATGGCCCACTTGCTGCGACGAGCAGTAACAACAGCGCGGGCATGGACAAAAGCCAGCCATTGCTCCCCTTACTACGCCCTTTGCCAAGGGCGCTCATGCTTCTAAAACCTGCACCGTTTCGGCGTCGATATTGACCCCTACGGCATCGCCGATTTTTAGGGATGCACCCGCGTTGCTTTGCACCCGCGCCACAAGGCGACCCTCATCGCTCAGCGCCAATGTGTAATGCGTGTCGGTTCCCAGATAGGTCGCGTCGACAACCTTGGCGGGAATGCCCGTAGCGGCGTCCCCAATCCCGATTTGCTCAGGCCGGATCGCGAGGGTTACCGCGCCAGTTTGCCCCGTCAACGCTACCGCAAGGATTTCCCCCGATCCAATCCGAACACCACCGGCCTCAACATTGCCGGGGAGGAAATTCGTCTCGCCGATGAAATCCGCGACAAAGCGGTTTACGGGACGGTTGTAGATATCATGCGGTGTGCCGACCTGCAAAAGCTGTCCCGCCGACATGACCGCGATCCGGTTCGACATCGTAAGCGCTTCCTCCTGATCGTGGGTCACAAATACGAAGGTGATCCCAGTCTCTGTCTGAAGGCGTTTCAACTCGCTTTGCATTTCTTTGCGTAGCTTAAGGTCAAGGGCCGAGAGCGGCTCGTCGAGCAAGAGCACCTCCGGTTCAGGAGCAAGCGCGCGCGCCAAAGCAACGCGCTGTTGCTGGCCGCCCGATAATTGTTGGGGCATCCGGTCGGCGAAGGCTTCAAGCTTGACCAATGCCAATACCCGTGCGGTAGCCTTGGCCACCTCATCGCGTGACTTGCCCAACATTTTAAGTCCGAAACCCACGTTGTCCGCGACAGAAAGATGCGGAAACAGGGCGTAGGATTGAAACACGGTATTCACGGGGCGCGCATTAGGCGGGGTGAAGGTGATGTCACGACCCGAAAGTAGAATTGCGCCAGACGTCGGCGTCTCAAACCCTGCGATGCAGCGCAACAACGTCGTTTTCCCGCAACCAGAGGGACCAAGTAGCGTGAAAAACTCGCCCTTTTCGATACTGATTGACACGTCGCCAAGGGCTGTTACCGCCGCAGAACCAGAGCCGTATATCTTCCCAACATTCCGTGCGACGACGGCAAATTCTTCATTCAAGATACAATCCCCCTAGGGTAAATGTGCGACGCGTTCAAAATTTAGTCAAGGTTTTCCGCACCATACGGGTGGTTTGCGCATGGCCCAAGGTTGCGCCTGCTCGCATTCTGCACAAAGGGCGATCAAGGTGGCATCCTCGCCAAAGGGGGCCGCAAGGTGGATGCCAATTGGCAAACCCTCATCGTTCCAATGCAAAGGGACAGATGCCGCCGGTTGTCCACTGGCGTTGAACGCGGCACAAAATGGCGAATAGGAAAACACCCCTCCTTCGCCGATGCGATAGGCCTCATAGTCGTCGCGCTCATGGGTGAACCGTCCGACCTTTGCGGGGGGCTCGGCAAGGGTCGCCGACAACAGGATGTCGTAATCTTCAAATGCGGCTGCCATCTGTCGGCCATAGCTGTGGATATCCCCCACGGCCTTCAGATAATCAGCGCCGCTGATGTCCTGCGCGTAGCGGATGGCGCTTTTGGACACCCCTTGCAGGTCGTTCTGACGATCCTGCAAACCCCGTGCTGAAAGGGCCGTGCCGCAGGCCACGATTTTGGTCCAAGCCCGCATCATTCCGTTATGGTCGGCCTTAGGGCAGGCCGGTACCACGGTATGGCCGAGCGATTCCAAGAGTTTGGCCGTTTCCGTCACCGCTGCCTTGCAGTCGGGATGGATTGCTGCGCCTGTAAATGTTGTGTCGCAGATACCAATGCGCAGGCGGCGCGGCGGACGCGCGATTGCAGCGGAATAGCTCATCTCCATTGCGGGCGCAGCATAAGGTGCCCCCGCGTCAGGGCCCGCACAGGCATCCATCATCGTGGCGTTGTCGCGCACGGAACGCGACAAAAACCCGTCGATCGCCATGCCCGCCCAACCTTCGCCAGCAGCAGGTCCATCGGGAAGCCGAGCGCGGGTTGCCTTGAAGCCAAATAATCCAGAACTTGAGGCCGGAATACGCACTGAGCCTCCCCCGTCAGACCCATGCGCCAAGGGGACGATGCCCGCAGCAACCGCCGCCCCAGCACCACCCGAAGATCCTCCCGAGGTGCGCGAAACATCCCACGGATTTCGCGTTGGGCCACCATAGACCGCGGCTTCGGTGACGGGGCCAATGCCTCCTTCTGGCGACGTGGTTCGCCCAAAGGTCACAACCCCAGTGGCGCGCATGCGGCGATAGATTTCGGCGTCGTAAGTATAGCGCGTATCGCGCAACGGGATTGATCCACTGTGGGAGGGAAAATCGACCGCTTCGGCTCCCAAGTCCTTGATTAGGAACGGCACACCTTTGAAAGGGCCGTCGGGAAGTCCCACCTGAATTGCACGCCGCGCTACGTCTTCTTGCAAGAGCACCACAGCATTCAGTGCCGGATTTACAGCCTTTACCCGCGCGAGAGCGTCGTCCAAAAGTTCACTTGGTGATGCCGCACCAGACGCGATTAATTGCGCCAAGGAGGTTGCGTCGTCTGGGTTGTTTGTTGTCATGAAAAAAAGGCTTTCAGCTGCGTGTAAAAAGTATTCTTTAGGAGGAAATTATCCCCTGTCAATGCCAAACCATCCAATCTGCATGGGCGTGATTATATTTAGGGCGGGTTGGGAATTAGGGCTATGTATTTAGGCTGTTTTTTGATCCCAGGTCTCCACTTTCGTTAGGGAATTCTGAGGGTATACTTTACGCCTGAGGTAGGGATGAAAAGGCGATTTCGAATTTACCTACCGCCATCGTTAAGGCCACTTGGCCAATGGTCGAAAGTGGCCTGCATGCGCGTCGGGTTTGCTGGCAGATTGGTGAAATGCTCAAACGCCCGAACCGCCTGAAAAAGCGCCATCCCCGCACCAGAAAGAACACGACATCCTTTGGCGCGGGCGGCCGCGAGCAGTTCGGTTTCCAACGGAAAATAAACAACATCCGCGACCCAGTGATGCGCTTGAATGCATTCTGTCGGCAACGGCAGTCCGGGGAGTTTTTCCATCCCGATGGGCGTTGCGTTCACAATCCCGTTCGCATGATGCGCGGCATCTGGCAGGTCAGTTACTGCGCAGGCTCGATCTGCTCCGAAACTGTGGTTGAGTGCGTGTGCCAGCCGCTCTGCTGCATTGGTATTCGTGTCGCAAATAAGAAGTTGCCCGATGTTTTCCATGGCCAATGCGTTCGCCACCGCGCTCCCTGCGCCGCCCGCACCAATGAGGAGGACTTTGTCGCGAATTGTGTTGGCCATGCCGCGACGAAAACTTTCGCCAAACCCCCACGAGTCTGTGTTGTGTCCGTGCCGTTCACCATCGCGAAAAACGATGGTGTTGGTAGCGCCAATTGCCCGCACACTTTCGGACAAAACATCCAGATGAGGAAGCACGCTTTGTTTGTAAGGGAAGGTGACGTTTATCCCGTTAAAACCGGCCGCTTGGATTTTGTCGAGGACCTCATTCAGGGGTGGTTCGTCGGTGCGACCCGCAAAATCTAACAAACGGTAGTCAATATCTATACCCTGCGCTTGCCCCTCGTTTATGTGCATGCGAGGCGTGCGGGAGGATGAAATCCCATGCCCGAGCAAGCCCAAAAGCACCGCTCCCTCGGTCGCTTTCTTTTCGATATTTGGTATCCATTTGCTCACCGCAATTACGCCTCCGTTCAACCTGCGTACCCCATCATGCGAGGCAGGGTTAGGACCAAGCCCGGCCACAAAACCATGCAGAGTAAAGCCAGCAGAAGCACGCCCAAAAACGGCCAAACCTCGCTGATGATTTCCGAAAGGGGGATTTGAGTGACGGCGGTTATGACAAAAAGCAGGATGCCGTAGGGCGGGGTGATTAAACCGATCATGCAATTGACCACTGCGACCACGCCAAAATGCACGAGATCAATCCCCAACTCGCGGCAGGTCGGAATGAACAGCGGGATAATCACCAAGATGATTGTGGTGGCGTCGAGCAAACAGCCCAGCAGGAGCAACAAAAGGTTGACGCTTAGCAGGAACACGAGGGGGTCGACATCGAGGCCAACCAGATGTTGGGCGAGGACGCTCGGGATGTTTTCCGAGGCAACGACATAGTTGAGAATAAGCGCGCCGCCGATCACCAGCCCCACGGCCGCAGACGAACGCGCGCTTTCGACGAGGATATGATAGAGCGCCCTAAAGCTTAGCGCCCGATAGAACAGGGCCGCCAGCAACAGCGCATAAAACGCGGCAACGGCTGCGGCTTCTGTTGGGGTCGTGACACCGCCATATATTCCATAAAGCAGGATGGCGGGCATCAATAACGCGGGGAACGCATTCGCCGTGCGGCGTGGCAATTCACGAAAAGGGACGGGTTCCTCCAAGGCAAATCCGCGCCGTTTGGAAAGCCACCAATTCATCGCCATCAATACACCGCCCATAAACAATCCGGGCACAATGCCACCTAGAAATAGGTAGCCAATGGATGTGTTTGAGACGAGCGCATAGAGGACCATCGGGATTGACGGTGGAATGATAGGCCCAATCGTGGCAGATGCGGCGGTGATTGCTGCTGCGTAGCCACGCGTATAATGGCCGCTTTTGGTCATCATTTCGATGATGATTTTGCCAATCCCCGCCGCATCTGCGATGGCCGATCCGGACATTCCCGAAAAGATCAGGGAGGCAACGACGTTAACGTGCCCCAAACCACCGCGAAAACGCCCAACAAGAGCCACACAGAAGCTTAACAGTCGGTCGCTGATGGTGCCTGCATTCATGATGTTGGCCGCGACAATGAAGAGGGGGACCGCCAGCAAGATAAAACTTTGATAAAGCCCATCCATAAGCACTTTGCCCGCAATCCCAACGCCAGCACCGCTCGCGAAAAGGTAAACGAAAACCGCGAGGAGAATGGCATAGGCAATCGGTGCGCCGATCCCTGCTAAAACCATCAGCGTTGTGATGCACAGAAAGAATTCAAACGTCATGCGTCTTTTTGCTCCGTGTTGGAATTTTCCGGCTCTTCAACACCAAACCTGATGGCGCGATATGCAGCCCAGCCATAACGGAGGGAGACAACAACAAGGAAGATTATGTAAATCGAATAGAGGTCGCGCATACGGACCCAATCGCCCAAAAGGCTACTGAGAGTGGCCGTTTTCTTGAGCCGCAGGATGTAGAATTTTGCCCATGTCGGCTCAATCGCGAGGAACAAACCCACACAGATTGCACAGCTGGTGATGATGATGAATTTTCGCCGTAAAGAGGGGCGTACATAGTTCAGGAGGATATCAAAAACGACGTGGTCGCGTGGGCGAACCACAAAGGCATTGCCCCAGAAGACCAGCCACACCCACAGCAGGAGGCAGAATTCGAGCGTCCAGCCAAAGTTCGACGGCTCAAAGATCGGATGAATATCAGGCAACCAGGCCAGCCGCGCCGAATACCGCACAGCGATCTGTAAAATGAACGTTAGAAACATGGTCGCCATCATGATTGCGGCAACAGCTTCGGCAAAACGTGTGAATTTAGACAGGATTTTAGTCATCGGAATGCGTTCAGATACATCGGGTGCCTATTCCTGTTTTTGTTTATATTTAGCGGCAGTAGGAGAGGCGCGATGCACGCCTCTCTCTTTGTTTGAAAACGTCAGAACCTAGTTTCCGAGTGCATTGATCTGTTCAAGCACGCCTTCTGGCCAAGATGCCGCGAACTCAGACCCAACATATTGCTGCTGAACATGGGTGCGGAAGGCTGCAAGATCAGGCTCATAGATTTCTAGGCCTTTTTCTTCGAGGAAGGACACAAGATCAACTTCTTTTTGCAATTGGTTCTCGCGACCACTCAACGCTGCGGCATCCGCAGCGGCTTGCACGGTGACTTGTTGCTCTGGCGTTAATGCGTCCCATGTCGCCTTGGAAAGCGCGATGTAGTTCAAATCAACCAAGTGAGATGTTAGAACAATCTGGTTTGTTACCTCATAAAACTTGGCATCGACCACGGTAGGAAGGGGGTTGTCTTGACCGTCAACCGAGCCTGTTTGCAGGGCGGTATAAACTTCGGTGAAGGACATTGGAGTGGGGTTTGCACCCAGAGCTTTGCCAAGGAACTGCCATGCATCCGTGCCTGGCATCCGCAGATTGATACCCGCAAGATCGGCAGGCGTCATAACCGTCAACTCGTCTTTTGTCTGTCTTAGGTTCACGTGCCGACGTCCAAGATACATGACGGCTAGCAATTTTACGCCCAGCTCTTCTTCAACTTTAGCCTTGAACGGATCCATCAGTGGATCGTTGAACACGCGCACTTGGTGCTCGGCGTCTTGATGGACATACCCAGTGGCAAAAATCGAAAACTCAGGAAAGAATTGCGCCAACTCTTGTGCCGATGCAATCGACATTTCCAGATCACCAGAGGCAATCGCTTCCAACTCTGAACCCTGCGCAATCAAGGACGCGTTGTAGTGCGGCTCGTAAGTTGCGAACTCTGCGATCGCAGGCGCAAAAACTTCGGCAAGGGCAACCGACCTCTGATCGGTATCAGACGCAGGCGAGGACATCCGCAAAGTAATTGTGTCGGCAGCAAAGGTGGGGCCTGCAATTGCGGCCATTGTAATCGCAATAACTGCGCGGCGGGTAAAGTTCATCATTTTTGGTCTCCTCCAAAATTAGTGACGCGGCGCATGTCCGCGATTCGATCCCCAACCCTTTGGGTGGGGAATTTGGCCAAGGGGTTTAAACTGACTTTGTTAAACTTAGCTTGGTTTTAGTTTTAATGCTAAAAAGTGTTTTCCTCCAAACACTTAATTCAATCTCGCAACGCAAACCCTTCGGGTGTCTTGTTGCGACTACTCCCTTTCCCCCCTCCGGTCGTAACGCGATTTCATCCAAACTGTGGCAACTCAACCGTTCGGTGTCAAGGTAACATGTTACACGGCGTTTAACTTTTTGCACTGGATGGAAACCGTAGGGCAGGAGGTAAGCCTTATGCCCGTAACTATTCACTTAGAGATGGGGACGTATGGTGCGCGTTTCTTCAACGAGCCTCCCATTTCATTTCGAGGTTTTAGCTCGGCGGCGAATGCACGTTGACATCTGTAAATAAAGCAAATTAACATGTTAGTCGAAAACAGGAGAGAAGCGCATGAAAAAAACTAGGATCTTTGGCCTTTCGGCAGCATTGGTAACGCCATTTGGGCCAACGGGCGATCCTGATTTGACCCGTGTGGTCAGTCACGCAAAATTCGTCATCTCCGGCGGGTGTGACAGCGTTACTCTCTTCGGTACGACGGGCGAGGGATTTGGCCTTAGTTCGCACGAGCGGCGGGATATTTTAAAAGCGGTTTCAGGCGCTCTATCCAAAGATACACCGATTGGCGTGGGCATTCTGACCTGCGATATCGCGACCGCAGCCGAACAAGCGCTTTCTGCCTATGCAGGCGGTGCGTCGCGGTTGTTGATGGCGCCGCCGTTTTTCATGAAGAACATGGGGGATGATGGACTTTTTGCGTGGTACAGCGCCGTTTTCGATCGGATCGGCGATGCCCTTAAAAACGTAATTCTTTATCACATCCCAAGCCAAACAGCGGTGCCGATTTCCGTTGAGTTGGTTTCTAGATTGCGCGCCGCATATCCCGGTGTGATCACAGGCATTAAGGATAGTTCCGGCGATTGGGACACCACCCAAAAATACCTTGCGGCACATGGCGATATATCCATCTTGGTGGGCGACGAACGCCAATTGCCAAAAGCCATGGCAAATGGCGCAGAAGGCTCGATTTGTGGGGTTTCGAATTTCCTTCCCGGACTTTTGCGAAAAATTATCCATGAGGGGGCTGATGCGCGGCTTTTGTCCGGAATCGTTGATATGGTGGTTGCGGGCCCTGTAACGCCTTCGGTCAAAGTTCTGACGGCGCATGTCTCCGGTGACCCTGATTTCATCCGCGTCCGGCCGCCCCTGTCGCAATTGCCCGAATCGGCCCAGAAGGCGCTCATCCAAGGGTACGAAGCGGCCATGGCAAAGGGATGACGCGCCGCTTACCATAAACGCTCTCCATGCTAATCAGGTTTTCGCTAGACGTGCGGCCACATGAACTAAAGTGCTTGTGGAAAAACCTTGATGGGTGGGGGCGCCTCCTTTTGCGGACGATGATTAGGCCCCCCGCGTGCGTTATTTTAAATCGCTGGTCTCGAATGGGGAGGTCGAAGGTCACTTGAGGGGAAAATTGGCTTTCCGACGGATGATCCGTGTGACATGTTAATTTGAAGTTAGGTCGCAAGGGCGTCAAAAGTCACTTAATCGTTCTTACTGGAGGTGCCAAATGAAAACTTCGAAATCGATCCCAAAGCCCGACGAAGGTAAAACCAACAGTTTGCGCGAGCAAGCCTATGGCAGTTTCACAGAGCATCTTTTGGCGCGCTCCCTTCGGCCGGGTCAATTCGTTTCACAACGAGAGTTGGTCGAGTTGACGGGGCTTGGTCTTGGTGCCATTCGCGAATTGGTCCCGAGGCTTGAATCGGAAGGATTGATCAAGACTGTTCCCAAGCGCGGGATGCAGATAGCGCACGTCGATCTAAACCTGATCCGCGACGCGTTCGAGTTTAGGCTTTTCATCGAGGTAGAAGCCGCATCCCTATTCACTCAAAATGCATCGAATGCCGATGTCGCGCGTCTCTATGAGGAACATGTTGCAATTGTTCAGGAATGTGAGGACGCCGCGGCGGCAGGAGGCATTCAACCCGAACTCGTTGCGCGGGCGCAATCCATTGATTGGGGTTTCCACGCGACGATTGTTGATGCGCTTGGCAATCGGATCATCAACGATGCTTATCGCGTGAATATGATTAAAATCCGATTGATTAAGCAAGAACAGACGCAATTAAACCTCGCGGTGATTGTTCCGACAATGCTTGAACACATCAAAATCATTGAGGCTTTCAAGGTGCGCGACGCTGCCAAAGCCAGTCAAGCCATGCGGGAACACATAATCAGCGCGAGAAACCGCGCCTTGGAACAACGCTAATTGTCAGTTCAGACGCAAAGTTTGCGAGGGGCAAGGTGGTTTCTGTTCATTCTAACTTAAAACCCTGTCCCCCTCGATCCAAATGATATCAGCAGGCGTTTAAGTAAGTTGCAATTGGCCATTCATCTTTTCGCAACATCGTTTTCTTGATCCAGCCTGCAGCCTCGCCGAAACGTGCGCGGCACCAGATTCCGTCAGAGGCTGTTGTGCAATAGTTGACCTTTAAGCAGGTGCCTTTTGGTAGCGTCCCTACCGAGAGCGAATTCCCTCGCGGTTGTTCGCGGACGTTTAGGTTCACAAGCAATTCAACCGAGGAAATAACGCCGCCGCCCTCTGTGAAAACAGGCAGGGCCAATTCCTCTTTTGTTGCGCATTCAGCCGTGTAGCCTTTGTAAATACACCGGTGTTCGCGAAGGGCTTGGCTGAACTTGGCGTTCTCTGGGGCGCCATTAGCACGCTCTAAAATAACGCTGCGAAATGTGTCCCCGACGTCGCCAGTCACGCGGTTTTGGTTGCCTCCGAGGCGGGCAATCAAAGCGTCATTTTCAGCATAGAGGGCAAGTTGGTTGTCTTCGATATCCCATGCTTTGACACTGTCAAAAGGGGCCACACAATTTTCGGAGGTACCGGAGGGGCGCAATTGAGATTCTTCAACCACGCCACGCAGTTCAATCACATTCGTAAGCTCAAAGGAACACGGAGCGGGGCTGGTTGAAAACGACGTGTCAAATATCAGCCATTGACCAGAAAAAGCCTCTAAAAACATCTCTTTAGATTGTGCTGCTGCCTGCATGGAAAAACAAAGAACAAGTGAATTTATAAGCCCAAATAGACATAATTTCGATTTCATTTTCTTACCCAATTTAATGTTTTCCTGGTTCTATATCTGAAGTCGCGCGCGCGATCTCCAAACCTTCGGATCTTACAATAAGGACCACTTTCAATGTGGTGGTGTCATTTAGGTTAATGCCGCTTGAGCCAATGGTGTCGATGCTGCCAGCGTGGACCTGAAACTCACCAGACTGCCGCAGGTTCGCGGTGCCCGATGCGTCTCCCTTGGAAACGATCATTTCCGCTTCGACAACGCCTTCGGACAAGCCAAGTACACGGCCCGTAATGACAACTTTGGACTCTTGAGGGACGACAGAAAGTTCAGCGATGGCAATATCGCCACTTGCCGGCGCACTTAGAAGCATAATGGCCAATACAACTGCAGAAAATCTGCGCATATTTGACGCTATCTACTTAGGGTGGTTTGAGTAATCACAACGGTGCCCGCATTGGAAAATACAGTTGGGGAACCTGTTGCCGTCATGTTGTTTCCAACCTGATTGAACGTTACATTTGTGGCACTGCCGGACACAGAGAGACCATAAGTATTGTCGTTACCGACTTGGTTCAACGTACCGGAATTACTGGTGCCGCTCACCAAAACACTACCATTGTTTCTATCTCCGGTTTGGGAAAGCGAGCCTATATTTCCGCGTCCCGTCACCTCAATATTTCCGAGGTTTCCGCTGCCAAGTTGCTCAAGTGCCACCACGGCCAGTTCGCCGCCAAATATCGTCGCAGCGTTTCCGCTCAGGCTTGGCGCCAAGCTGTTATCTTGGTTGAGGAGAACAGTTGCCCTCTCATTCTCAACAGTAATGTTCGCGCTGTTTCCACCCCCTAGTTGAAGGGCTGGCAAAAATCCATTCAAGCTACCTGCGACGCTAGAATTCGTGGCGAGAGACTGATCAATCTGCAAGGTATTTCCCAGCAAACTGTCCTGAGTGTCCTGAACCAAATACAAGTAGTTGCCATCGCCAGCCATTACCGGGGCACCCCCAAGGGCGCCAATGACAGAAGTTGCAACGTAAATAGCGGAAATTTTTAAATTTTTAATGATTCTATCCATAATATAAGGACGTTACCACGAACCTTGAAAAATCGACAACGAATTTTGGCTGCCTTGTTGCGAGAAAACCGCTTGGTTCTGCTGCCCGCTTTGGACGACGGTAAAGGCGTTGGATGTGCCTGAAGAATATCCGCGTATCGAATTGTCGTTTCCATTTTGAACGACCGAAAAGAGTGTATTCGTCCCCAAAACATCTATGTCCATGGTGTTGCGGTCCCCACTTTGAAGGATGTTTCCAGGTTTCAGTGAGGGGAGCAACAATGGGTTGGAGTCCCAATCGCGCCCCAGGCCGCCGTTCTCGCTCCCCGTTACTGTTAAGGAGAGAGTGTTTCCCGACGTACTTTCGATATGTAGAAAGTTGTCGAGGCCCGTGATCAGGACTGTATCCCGCCCCTCTGGCGCGGAATTCCCAACCCCTGCTGCCAATAAACTCATCACAAATACTAGAATAAGATACCGAGATACCCCAAAAATATTGCACGACATAGCTTCACCCCTTGCCAGCCGGACGCTTTCGCCCGTTTCGTGTTCGCTGGCAGTTGGCGCTTATATTGTGGCAGAAATTTGATGCAGGTGAGGCGGTTTAATGTGTTGTTTAGATTTAGCCGAGAACCTCGTCGTCAACCGGCGGGGTCGGCAATCTGACAGCCCCAGTTTCCGGTGTAAGTTCACGCACAACCGAGGCAGGCGCGACGTCCTTCTTTTTCGGAACCGTTTGCTTTATCGACGCTGGGTTGCGCGTTTGAGGGGCCTTGGCCAATCGGGCGTAAGCGGAGTATGCGCCGAGTTTTTCGCTCTTATTTTTTGCAATCAATCGCGATTGAGTTGCTTTATCAGAGAAAGACCAAATCCCTTTCTCCGCGCCCTCAATTATCATGCTGTAAACGGCTTTCTCTATCGCCTGTTGCAAGGCAATCAAACGCGGTTCATTCGCACTCATACCCGCTTCAACTTCGAGCAATTCATCAAGTTCGATATAAGAAAAGATACTCCCTTGGATCAAGGAAGACCCAATCGATTTTTGCGCCATCGTGTTGGTTAAAACCTCACCAGTGGAGGTCGAAACCGCGCGCAAGCTTACAGTGACCGTATCGGTCCGCCACTCAGAATTTGCGCCGACTCCGAGCAAACGAGCGCCCGCACCCCCGGTTTGTGTGTTGCTGTCATAGCCTACGATCCCGCCCTGCAGGATGATACCCGCGTGGAGGAGGGGGCCAAGTGCGGCTGGATTAACTTCGTCTTCGCCGCGATATTGACGGCGCATTTCTGTCAAAATCTGACGCTCTCTCACAAGATCGGGAAGGCTGGCGCGATCCAAAACCGAGAACCAGCGCCCTTCACCAGCATCTTGTAATGCTTTTATCAGAACTGCCGACCCACCTTGGGAAACGGCGCGTGACAACGACTGAACCAGTTCGCGCTCTTCATATTGACCCGTCAAGTCGGGGAAATCGTACACAGCAACATTCATCCGCTGTATCGGTGATGGCAGGGTGCGCAGCGCCATACTCTGCTGCGTCGGGGCAACGAGTGTTGGTTGAGCTTCCCCGAAGAACGGTGAGGGGGCTGGTGTGCATCCCGCAAGTGCCGTTGCACCTGCGATTGCGGCTAGTTTTGTCATGGCCCGAAGGCCGCTTGGTAAAGAAAAACTATCAAAATTCATTAAACAAGTCCCTGCTCGATTATTTGTCCCAACTTTAAATGCGGTTGAGTTTTTGTTTAAGAGTCCGTCAAAAGCTGGGGCACAATAATCTCGGTAACGGTGCCATCTAATGAATCTGTAATGAGTAGTCGAATAGTCTCGGGCGTGCGTTCGTAGGTAACTTGGGTCGAGCCGAAGGTAATAGAACCACCTTCAGACCCCGTGTCGCCAAAAATGGCCTCTGTCACTTGCCCTGCAAGAGCGGAGAGCAGGCGACCTTCAAGCTGTCTTACAAAGAGATCGGCCTGAGAACTTGACGTGTCAGTTTCCGTCCCGGAGGTGCCAGAATTCTGGTTCGCGTTCCGAGCCGTTGCATCCCGCTGGGCGGTTGCTGTTGCAATAAGGTGAGAGGAGTTTAGGGGGGAACCGCCAAAGGAGGGATTTACAGGTTGATATGTAATTTCCGACCCTATCGCTGGGGACGCTGTGACAAACATCGCAGCGACAACAAAACTTATACTTTTCATATTCACAAACCCTAAATACTAAAACGCGCCCAAACTGATCTCTCAATAGCAGCGAGATCAGTGGAAAGTCATATACACCGACTTATTAGGCCATCAATGCAATTTTGCGGCAACGTGTTGCTAGGTTAACGATTCCAATACGGGCAAATGAGGTTGGATTTGTTGTCAATATGATACGATTTAGGGGAAAATAAGCCAAAAAATAGTTTACCTTTTGCAAGTTTTGGAAGGGCGTTACTGCCCGAAAGCTCTTTTCTAGGCCCTCAGTTTAAATGAAATTCGGTACGAATCGCTAAAATTGCATGTTTTGTTTTCGCAATAAGTTTTTGTTATTGTATCTATTTTTTGCCTAATGGTGGCTCGCTGCTCAAATCGTCTACTACCTAAGGTTGTAATTTTCCTGATTTGTTTTGAAATGAGGCTAAAATTGGGCATGGGAAGAAATTTATCTTGTTTTTGACACTTTTCTGTCTCAACTTCGGACTTATTCGAAAACTTGGCAGAAATTTGGAGGCCGTACCATTTCACAGCCGTCTGGCTGATTTCGAAAGAGAGATATGCAATGGCGAACCCTGCTGTTGCTGCAAAGGCTTCGCGAGAAACGGAGTGATGCATGGTGCTGCTGCTTACAGGTTGCGCCTGAAATAGATCAGTATGTGTAATAAATTAACTATGACAGGAAATAAAATGAACGTTATTAAAATCTCACTTTTTGCAACCACAGCACTAAGTCTCTCGTTTGGTGTGGCTTTTGCCGATGAAAACGAAGCATTTTTAGAACAGCTTTCTCAAGGCTCGACTTTTAACAACTCTGCGCTGGTTGACCAAAGCGGCGGATTGCGGAACAAGGCTGGTTCAGCAGGCGATAAAATGAAGCAACAATCGCTGCATCTCTATGTGTCCGGCAACAGCCTGAACATTGATCAAAGCGGTAACGACAACGAAATTGGCTTGACTGGCTCTGGTGTGAACCAACTGGCACAAAAAGCAAACGGCAACGCTGCTACAATCGAGCAGAGCTCAGACAGAAACTCGGTTGGTTCAATTCAGCAAGCTACACGCTACGGTGGCGGATATACTTCTGGGAACACACTGACAATCGAGCAATCCGGCGGTGACGACAACTCGATCGGTAGTGTTGTACAAGAACGCAACGGTGGCTCCAACGGAAGCGTTGCGACGCTTACTATGACCGGCTCACGCAACAACATCGACAAGGCCACTCAAGGCACCACCTTTTTAGGCGGAAATGGCAACACAATGACGGCCGAAATTTCGGGTGACGACAACGGCAAGGGAACCTTGTCGGGTTTCGCGGCACTCAGTGGCGCAAACACTAGCGTGCTGGACCAAGGTGGTCGGTATTCTTTTGTGTCACAAGGCAACAACAGCATGAACCTGTTGATTACAGGTAATGAAAACCAATTTGGTGTCACCCAAGCGGGCAACGGCAATGGCGTTGGTACGCTTACTATTAATGGCGACCGCAACGAATTGGGAGTAGTTCAAGGCGGCTGGACCAATGTTGTGACTGTGGCGGCAATTGACGGGTACGACAACAATATTGGTGTCCTACAACTGGGCATTTCCAATACCGCATCGGTCACGGCTCTCAAAGACGGTAACGCCTTTGGGGTTGGCCAGTTCGGCAATTCAAACGATGCGACCGTGTTTGTCGACGGCAACGGCAATGGATCAACAACCAGCACGCCTGTTCTTGCGGGTGACGCACTTGCAGCAGCAGGTTTGACACCCTTCTTCATCGAAGGCGCTGTGATCCAGCTTGGTGACGATAACATCGTGAATGCTTCACTCACAGGCGACAACAACCTGTTCGGAATGGTGCAAGACGGCAATAGGAACAACATCTCCGCAACCGTGAACGGCAACAGCAACCAATCAGTCGTTGTCCAAATGGGCAGCGATAACTCAGCGACCTTTAGCCAATCTGGTAGCAACAACATCGCTGGCATTGTTCAGTAATTATGACTGAAGGCGTCGCCACGGCTTCGCTTAAAAACACGACCACGGGGTGCAAGAATGTGCCCCGTGGTTATTTGATTTAGGGTTCTTGTATATGCGTTCATTTCGGTTTGTGGTTGTGCTGGGGGTTTTGACAATCGGCCCCCTAAGTTGGGCGTATGCGGCGGATAACAATCTGGCGTTCGTTGATCAAATTGGAGCAGATAACACCGGACTGATTTCTCAGTTAGGCTCCGCAAATCAGGTCGGCACTGAGCTCGATCCCGTTTTGCAAAATGGCTATTACAACGATCTAACAATTACACAGACTGGCGGAGACAATGTTATCGGCCTCGAGGGGCTGGGAGTCGATCAGGCAGGCAATTCGGCGACGCCTTCGATCTTCAACACCATTCTTATAGATCAGGATTCCAATTCAAATTCGGTCGGAAGCATTCAACAGTCCGCATTGGGCGCCATTCCAGAAGGCGCAAACCGTTTGACCATTCAACAGGGTCTGGACGGGGCGGGGGATCGCAACAAGATTTCGCTCGTGGTCCAAGAGCAGCTCGGCGGAATGCCCGGACAGGTGGCAATCCTTACGCAAACGGGCGAACAAAACACTGTCGCTCTCGTTGAGCAACGGTCACTGACGGCGGCGCAATTCAAAGAAAACATCATTGTCGCCAATTTCAGCGGTTCCTTTAATGGTCGCGGAGATCTTACGGGTCCTGCCCTTACCTCTAGGGCGGTAGCAAACTCTCTTATCCAGCGGGTCGGGTATGACGCTTTAGGCGCGAACGGCAACGAGATGAACCTCATGGTTAGTGGCGATTTTAACCGTTTCGGGGTTTTTCAAGGTGGCCGCAAAAACTCAATTGGCTTCCTCACGATATCCGGAAATTCCAACCAAGTCGGATTCCGTCAAGATGGTTTGGAAAATGACATTACCGCATCGGAAATACTCGGCGATGGCAACAATATCGGTGTCGGTCAAATAGGCACCAACCGTGCATTTCTCAATATAGTTGGCCTGAGCAGCGACAATGAGGTCCTTGGACTGCAAGAAGGTTCAAACGATCTGCTGTTTTTCGTCGATGGGGACGGGAACGATCTCAGGGTTGAGCAGGGGTATAATAGTGGCCTTGGCGGCGGAAATGACGCGGATGTTTCCGTTATCGGCGACAGTAACTTTTTTGACGTCACACAATTCGGTACCAACTCTACGACAATCTCGGTGACGGGTGATTTCAACAATGATCCAAGCCAGATTTTTTCTGGGAACGCCCAACTTGGGCTGGCTGCCGGAACCATTGAACAAGTTGGCACAAGCAATGCTGCAACTCTGGCCATCACCGGAAACCGGAACATGGCAGCGGCGCAGCAAAACGGGGATTACAACAGGATTTCTCTGGGCGTCGTTGGAGATTCCAATCAGGCGGCATTTATTCAAATGGGCAGTATGAACGTGGCGTGGCTTCTGCAATCGGGCAACGGAAATATCGCTGGCTTTAAACAATAGGCGCAGGCGGTTCGCATGAATGCCTAGAATAACCAAAAGGTTATCCTAGGAATCGAGAGCGTTTTGGAGACCCTCCCGCAGGATCAGAAAGTAAGGCTAGTGACCAGTTGCGTTTGGCTGCCGAGGCCGGACACTTCTAGATCAACAACGTCGCCATCACATAAGAATTTAGGCGGGGATAATCCAAGGCCGACCCCTTCGGGCGTGCCCGTCGCGATAATATCCCCGGGCCGTAGAACCATGAAGCGCGACATGTAGGAGATAATCTCAGCGACGCTAAAAATCATGTCCGAAGTCGAGCTGTTTTGATAGGTTTCGCCATTGACCGAGAGCGAGAGGGTGAGGTTTTGCGGATCGGGAATCTCATCCGGAGTGACAATCCATGGGCCAATGGGGCCGAAACTGCGGGCTGATTTTCCCTTCATCCATTGGCCGCCAAGCTCAATTTGAAAGGCGCGTTCACTTACGTCATTGATCGTACAGTAGCCTGCGACATACTCAAGGGCTTCGGCCTCGCTCACATACGCGCAGTTGCGCCCAATTATGACGCCGAGTTCAACTTCCCAATCGGTTTTTTGCGATCCACGCGGCAAGATGATGGGATCATTTGGGCCAGAAATACAGGATGTAGACTTTGAGAAAAGCACGGGTTCGACGGGTTCGGGATTGTTGGTTTCGCGGGCATGGCGCGCGTAATTCAGGCCAACGGCATAGAAATTTCGGGCGCGGCCTACACAGGCCCCAATGCGCGTCTTGGCCGAAACTACAGGCATCGTGGACAGATCTGTATTCGCAAGCATCGAGAGGGTCGTGCGCGAGAGAGTCTCAGGTGTGAAGTCGGAAATCAGGCTTGAGAGGTCGCGTACCCGGCCTTCTGTATCAAGATATCCAGGTTTTTCTTGGTCCACGGGACCATGGCGGAGAAGTTTCATAGGTATGTCTTTCAAGTTTTGGGAGGGAGCAGCGCTAGGCCGATTTGAGGATCATATCTGCGGCTTTTTCTGCGATCATCACGACGGGGGAGGCGGTATTGCCCGACACAATCCGTGGCATAATCGAGGCGTCGACCACGCGAAGACCGGAAAGACCCCGTACGCGTAGTTCGGGATCGACCACAGAAGCGGCGTCACTGCCCATTCGACACGTGCCGACGGGATGGAAGATGGTGGTGCCAATATCGCCGGCGGCACGGGTTAAGTCCGCGTCATCCGCAATGTGCGCCCCGGGTAGGTTCTCGTGCGGCGCGTATTTTTGCAATGCGGGCATCGTCATCAAATCGCGGGCTTGACGCAGAGCGCGCAATGCCACGGCGCGATCGCCCTCAGTGCTGAGGTATTGGGGCGAAATGTCGGGCTGTTTTGTGAGGTATTTTGTCGAAATATGGGTTGAACCACGGCTTTCTGGGCGCAGATTGCACACAGACACCGTGACCGCAGGGTAGGGATGTAAAGGGTCACCAAGACGGTCGGTTGAGAGGGGCTGAATGTGGTATTCTAGGTCTGGAGTGGCCAAGCTGGGGTCGCTTCGCGTAAAAATACCGAACTGGCTTGGCGCCATCGAAAGCGGCCCCGAACGGTTCCAAAGATATTGGAGTCCCATCGAGATTTTACCCGTGACAGAGTTGGCGATTTGATTGAGGGTCCGTGCGTTTTGCACACGGAAAATCATGCGCAATTGCAAATGATCTTGAAGGTTTTCACCTACCTCTTGGCTGACACGCACCACATCCATTCCCATGTCTCTGAGGCGTGTGGTTTGGCCAATACCTGACGCCTCGAGTAGTGCGGGGGAGTGAATTGCCCCCGCCGTGAGCAGGACCTCGCCTTGGCTTATCGCATGCTGTACGCGGCCTTTGTGCGAAAATTCCACACCTGTGGCGTGACCGTTTTTAAACGTGATCCGTTGCACGCAGGCATGGGTGATAAGGCGTAGATTTGGCCGTTTCAGCGCAGGGCTGAGAAACGCGCGGGCGGTGCTCCAACGGCGGCCGCCGTTTTGATTGACCTCAAAATACCCTGCGCCCTCGTTGTTGCCCTCGTTGAAATCGGTGGTTGATGGAATGCCCATTTGCGTCGCGGCATTTTGGAAATCATCCAGAATGTCCCATTTCAAACGCTGGCGCGCGACTTTCCATTCGCCGCCTTGGCCGTGGGTTATTCCGTCTGCATCTGGGCGATCTTGGGAGCGGACAAAATAGGGGAGGACGTCGCTCCAACCCCAACCCGTATTGCCCATTTGCGCCCAGCCGTCATAATCTGCAGCTTGGCCGCGCATGTAAATCATACCGTTGATTGAGCTGCATCCGCCTAAGACCTTGCCGCGCGGATAGCCCAAAGCACGTCCGTTTAGCCCTTTTTCCGGGGTGGTCGACATCATCCAATCGGTGCGCGGATTCCCAATACAGCGGAGGTATCCGACCGGAATGTGAATCCATGGGTAGGTATCCCGTCCGCCTGCCTCTAGGAGCAAGACCCTTGTGCGGGGATTGGCCGAGAGGCGGTTTGCCAGCACGCATCCCGCCGTGCCGCCCCCCACGATAATATAGTCGTAATCGCCGTCTAAACTGCGTGTCATAGTCAATTCCAATTGTTCGAGATGTAACGGCGTTTGCAGTTAATGGATGGCGAGCGCTGGAAAGATAATCAGCAAGCCAACCGCGATCACTTGGAGGCAAATGAATGGTACAAGCGATCTGAAAATCTCACCCAGAGAGATGTCCGGCGGTGCCACGCTTTTGAGGTAGAACGCGGCCGGACCAAAGGGCGGTGTGAGGAATGACACCTGCATATTCATCGCGAATAATACGCCAAACCAGACGGGATCATATCCGAGGTCTTTGATGATCGGCACGAAAATCGGCATGGTCAAAAGCGCGATCCCGACCCAGTCAAGGAACATGCCAAGGATGAAGAGAATGAGCATCATAAACAGGATAATGACGGTGGGGGAGTCTGACACACCTGTGATGAGGGTAGAGATAAAGCGGATACCTCCCATGAGGTTATAAACGCCAACCAAGGCGCTCGCGCCGATGCCAATCCACATAATCATTCCGACTGTGGCCAGTGTGTGTAGCGCGGAATCTAAGAGCATACGGAATGAAAATTCGCGCCGTAAGATTGTTGAGGCAATGACGCCCGCAACCCCGATGGCGGAGGCTTCTGTCACCGAAGCGATGCCGCCATAGATTGATCCAAGCACGAAGCCGACGACCAACATGGGCAATATCAACCCGCGCAGGAGAGGCAATTGGTCTTTGAAAGGCGTGCGCTCCATGGGGGGCGGTGGTGCCGCGTTCGGGTCAATATAGGAGCGAAAGAGGATGTAGAGGATGTAGAACCCCGCGAGCATAAATCCAGGCAGGAACGAGGCTGTAAACAGATCGCCGACCGAGACATTTGCTGTGAGGCCGTAAATGATCAAAACGATCGACGGGGGCACCATTGTGCCAAGCGAGCCGCCAGCACAAACCACGCCAATTGCTAGTCGTCGATTATAGCCGAGCCGCAGCATTTGGGGCAGGGCAACCAAGCCGAGCAGGACAATTTCGCCACCGATGATACCACTCATGGCCGCAAGAATGACCGCCACGAAAATCGTTTGAACTGCCACACCACCACGCAGACGTCCGCCCACCAGTTTCATCGCATCAAACAAGTCGCGTGCAATGCCAGAGCGATCAAGGATGGCCGCCATCAGGACAAACATCGGGACCGAAACAAACACAAACGACGAGACAAAGCTGTAAACGCGGCTGGTAATCAGGGGGACGGAGTTTGGCCCAAACCAGCCAATTGCGAAGATGAGCGCCACAAGAAGTGTGACCATAGCCAAGGGCGTACCCGTGAGCAAAAGCCCGACCAGCAGCACAAACATCAACAGCGTGCCCCACTCAATCCCGAGTGATTTTAGGTTGAGACCGAAGTCTAGAAGTTCAAACATTTTCATGCCTCTTTGGCGGGGTGAGGCCGCGTGCGTAATTGAAGGTAAGGATGAGGAACTGGACGCTCATCGTGATGAGGACCGCCAGCAAAAACAGTTTTAGGAGGGCGGGCGTTGGCGGATTCCACGCGCTGCCACTGGTTTCGAGAAAGAAACTACCGTCAGGGCGATAGATTGCTTTGAGCGCCATAAGCCATGCGGCCCATGCGAAAAACAGGCTGGCGCAAAGGCAGGCGATTGAAATGAGGATATCGAGGATGCGGCGCACGGGCGAGCGAACGACGTCATAGATCAGCACCACGCGGATGTGCGAGTTGCGGGCAACACAGTATAATCCGCCAAAAATGAACGTCACGGCGCTCAGAAATGTCGTTGTTTCATGGGCCCATACCGTGGGCGCATTGAACACATACCGTAGGAAAACCTCTACAACGAGGACAACCATCGCGATCAAAATTCCGACAGCGAAAACGCGGGCGACTGAGGTGATTACTTTGCCCAACCAGCCTGCTTGCGGCAGGGCCTCTTGAGCCGTGAATTCGGGGGGCAACGGCTCAATGGCCGAAGTCGTTTCGGGGGTGCGGGACATGAGGGGCCAATCGTGTCAAAGGGGTGTGATGGCGGATGCTCGGGCGCAACGCGTGCGCCCGAGGCTGTGGATTATTCCAGTAGGCCTTGCGACGCGAGATAAGCGGTCAATTGGTCATAGACCTTTTGTGCATTCGGCGAACGTGCGGCCACTTTTTCCCATTGATCCATCGCGATTGTACGGAACTTTGCACGCTCTTCGGCAGACCAATTGTGGACGGTGATGTTTTCATCGGCTGTGGCTTCGGCGAAGGCTTTTAGGTCATTCATCGACAAAGTTGCCACTGCGTCCTGTGCAAAATCGCGCACCGAAACCGTCAAGATTGCTTGTAGATCAGAGGGCAAAGCATTCCATTTGTCCAAGTTCATCGAGACTTCGACCAGTGGCATGGAGTGGAAACCAGGATAGACGGGGTGGTTGCCAACTTTATGCAAGCCTTGCTGATGGTTGGTCGAGAAAACAGTGGAATCCGCAGCATCAATCACGCCCTTATCGAGCGACGTGTAGACCTCGGAGTAGGGCAGGTTGACAGGAACCGCGCCCGCCGCCGCAAACACCTCTTGAATGAGGCCTTCTGGCGCGCGCATTTTTAGACCCTTGAGGTCGGCAACGCCGTCGAGCGGCACTTTGGAAACAAAACCTTCAAGGCCCGTCGTCGTCGCCCCGATGAAGTGAAGGCCATAGGGTCCTTCCAGTTCATTCATGAGTTCATAGCCGCCGCCATAGTTGATAAAACGGAACATTTCATCCGGAGCAGACCAAGCGCCGATCGGATTGGCAATAAGTCCGAAGGCGGGGTCTTTGCCCGCGAAATAGCTCACATCGGTGATGTGCCCATCCAAAATGCCAGACCCAACGGCATCTTGTGTTTCGATATAATCGACCACCGCGCCTACGGGCAGAAGATCAATCGTCATCCGTCCGCCAGACATCTCTGCCACGCGCGCTGTCCATGCCTGTTGGATGGCAAAGTTTGGATTTCCTGCGGGGTCTACGGATTGGAACGTCAATTGGTGCTCTTGCGCCATGGCGCCGGTGCCGCCCAATAGGCAAGCCGCAATAAGTGTACTTAAGTGTTTGTTATTCATGGTTTCCTCCCTAGAACGGACATGTTTACGTGATCCCATGCCCTTGGATCATATCGTGGCGTCAACCCCGTCGGAGTTGGCGCGTTAGGCGATATCCCTTACGCGTTTCGTGGCGGGGGTGTTCACAAGGTTTCGCAACTTGCCTTCGCGCAAAAACCGCACCGCAGTTTCAACAGAAAGGCGGCGTGCATCCGCGACGCTCTCGGGGCTGGACCATGCCGCATGGGGGGTGACAAACAAACGTTCCCCCACAAGGGGATCCGTGCCGTTTGCATAGGCAATCGCCAATGCGTCGGTCGGGGATGGGGGCTCAACGGGCAAGACGTCGATGCCTGCACCAGCGATTGTGCCTGCGCGCAAAGCGGTCAAAAGCGCGTTGATGTCAATGATTGCGCCCCGCGCCGTATTGATCAAAACAGCATGTGGTTGCATTTTGGCCAAGCGCTCGGCGTTGATCATATTGTGGGTTTGAGGCGTTAGCGGGCAGTGCAAGCTTACAACGTCACTTTGCGCGAGTAGCTCGTCGATGGACTCACATCTATCGACACCCACAGCGATTTCGGTGCCGCGCGAAACCAGCGGATCATAGGCCAAAACCCGCATGCCAAACGCCTTCGCTCTCAGGGCGGCAGCAATGCCGATACGCCCCAAGCCAACCACGCCAAAGGTCTTGCCTCTTAGCCGCCCCAAGAGAGGAGCGCGCGCGTGATCGAAGCCTGTCTGCGGAGATTGCATGAGATTTCGGTGGTAGGAGCCAATGCCACGCCGCAAATTCAACATCAGCGCAATTGCGTGATCGGCGACTTCGCTGGTGCCATAATCAGGCGTGTTGCAGACGGGAATGCCCGCTTCTGCGGCAGCATCCAAATCGATATGATCAAAGCCTACCCCGGCCCGTACAATGATTTTGCACCGCTCCAATTGAGCGATCATCGAACGGGTAACGGGCATCTCGTGCCAAACCACCATCGCATCACAGGAGTTCAGAACCGTTTGCGGAATACGGTGAATTTCGCGTTCGCGGAATATATCCCAATCGATATTATTTCCGGCTGTCGCCCGTTCGATCAGAGCGTCGTCTGGATATTGTGCGTCGGGTGTCAGGAGACGAAAGCGGGGCATGTGAGTCCTTTTGGGTGTGGATATTATTATTTGTTATTCTAGAATTCTAGAATTTTAATAACTTGTCAATCCTGTTTTTTTCATGCTTGGTAAAGGAGTAAAATTAGTGGGTAGCGCGCTTAGCCGTCCATGCTGTAACTAGGAATGACCTATGAGGAGAGTGCTGTGTCGTTGACCCAAGATGCATGTGAGCGGATTCGCGAGGCAATTGTCTCTGGCAAGCTGGAGTTCGGCGAGCGGCTGTCCGAGGAGCAAATCGCGCGGGCGCTTGGGATGAGCAAAGCCCCCGTGCGGGCGGCCTTTATGGATTTGCGCGACATGGGCCTCGTGACGGTTGTGCCACAGGCAGGAACCTATGTGTTTGCGCCCTCCAAGCAGGACGTCGAGGAAATGAGCCACTTTCGCGCCATGTTGGAAAGCAAGGCATTGAACGATGCCCTTGCGCGTGATCCCGAAGCGGTTGTGCAGGGGCTTTCCGCGGCAATTTACCAAATGGAACAGGCGATCGCGGCGGGGGAATGGGCGCTCTATAGCAAAGCCGACAGCGCCTATCATCGTGTATTGTTGCAGCTTGCGGGCAATCGCTACCTTGAAAAAGCCTATGATTTGACTGCGACGGCTCTGGAGGCCTTGCGTGCTCGTTTGCAATCGGGGGAAGGGAATTTTTGGCAACGCTCTTTTGCCGAGCACATTCAAATGCGCGACCTTATCGTTAAGGGCAAATTCGACGCGGCACACGCAATACTGCAGGAACATATTTTGATCATTAATCGCTCGCTACCCGAGCCAGATACAAATCCGTATAAGCGCACAAAAGTTCAGCGCCGTTCAGACGAAGAATGCACCACGTTGATGCAGCAAGGCGGTCCAACTTCCCGCCGAGTTTAACGGGCCGTTTTGCAGGAGAATATTTTGAAAAGTGAGATTGTGATTTATAACCTGGCCACAGGGGCAGCGGAAACTATTTTGCTATTGGATCAACATCTTGAGGCTCCCAATTGGACACCAGATGGCACGGCTCTTATTGTAAATGGGGACGGGCGGCTGTATCGCGTTGACCTAAGCGCACCGGCGCTGGCAACTATCGAAACGGGGTTTGCAACGCAGATCAACAACGACCACGGGGTTTCGCCGGATGGCACCACATTGGTCATGAGCGATTCAACCGAGGAGGGGAGTAGCGTGATCTATACGCTGCCGGTAAAGGGGGGCACGCCGACGCGGATAACGCCTTTGGCACCTTCGTATTGGCACGGGTGGTCACCAGATGGCGCGACTTTGGCCTATACCGCGAAACGTGGCGAAACCTTCGAGATATACACCTGTCCGGTTCATGGTGGCAAAGAACGGCAAGTCACCTTTGGTTTTGATCACTGTGACGGTCCAGATTATACGACTGACGGCGCTTGGATTTGGTTCAACGGCGAACGCGATGCCCGTGTTTGTTTGTGGCGCGTGCGCCCTGACGGGCGTGATCCGGAATGTATGGTGGCAGATGATCGGGTGAATTGGTTTCCCCATCCCTCACCAGACGGAAAATCTGTGCTCTACTTGGCCTATGAAGACGGGACGCAAGGGCATCCATCCGAGCGTCAAGTTGAGCTGCGCCTTGTGTCCGCAGAGGGCGGCAGACCGCAAGTGCTCTTGGAACTATATGGCGGGCAAGGCACGATAAATGTGCCGTGTTGGGCGCCGGATAGTCAGCGTTTCGCATTCGTGCGTTATCACGACTAAGCGGTTTCATTTCTCGCAGGCGTTTTGGAATGCGGGGCGTTCGCATCGACCAATTAGACGCGCCCGATTTTGAACCCCCGCGAAAGATGATTTCGCATCGCAAAGAGTAACACCACGCCGGGCAGCATAGAAGCGAGGGTGACGGCCATAACCAGCCCAATATCGGTTTGAAAACCAAAGAGTGCGTTGATCGCCATGCTGATCGGTTTCCCGTTGGTTGTGGTCAGGATGCGCGCGAAAACCACCTCAACCCACGAGAACATGAAGCAGAAAAACGCTGTTACGGCGACGCCCGAAGCAATTTGTGGCAAGAGGAATTTCCAAATAAACATAGGCCGCGAATAGCCGTCGATAAAGGCTGTTTCATCCATTTCCTTTGGGACGGCCGAGATGAACCCTTGGAGAATCCAGATCGAGATTGGGACGTTGAACAGGCAGTGCGCTAAGGCGATGCCGAAGGTTGAGTTCACGATTCCAAATGCGGAGAAAAGTTGAAATATCGGTAGGGTTAGCACCACGGGCGGGGTGATACGAAAGGCGATGAAGGCAAGGAACAGGTGTTTGTCGCCTAAGAAGGAAATGCGCGAGAAGGCGTAGGCCGCAGGGATGGCAACGGGTATGGTGATGCAGATATTGATCAGCACGTATGCGATGGAATTCAGGAACGCCGAGCGTAGGTTTGGGTCGGTCCAGATGCCCCGATAATTGCTTAGCGTGAGGCTGCCAACGTCAATATTTGGGGTTGCCAAAGTCGCGGTGAAGCTGAGGAGGGTCAGTTGCACCAGCGGCAGGCAGGTGAACACCATGAAGGCCAGCAGGGCCGTTGCTTTGAGGAAAGGGAGCGCGCGGATAAACATAATTAGGCGGCCTTTTCTGGGGGCACGTCATCAAGCTTGCCTTGGGCTTTGCTAAACATCCACGCGACGGTCAACACGATCATGAAATAGAGCACAGAGCGCGCGGCGGAAGGGCCGTAGTTGAAGGCTTTGATTTCTTCGCCAAGGTCAACCGCGAGGAACATTGTCGCGCCGTTTGGACCGCCCGCATTGATGGGAAAAGCCTCCGTGTAAATCATGAAGGAATCCATAAACCGCAACAGGATCGCCATAAGCAGAACGTTGTATAGCTTGGGCAATTGGATGAATCGAAACACCTGCCACGGGCCTGCGCCGTCGATTGCGGCCGCTTGGTAGTGGGCCGCCGGAACGGTTGTCAGGGCACTATAACACAGGATCACAACCAAGCTTGTCCAATGCCAAACGTCCATCACAATGATGACCAGCCATGTGGGAACCACCGAGAATTTCCAATCCGCGGGCCAGCCGAAAGTAGGTAGAATGCGCCCCAAAAGACCCGTGTCTGGGTTGAGGAGACTGAGCCAAAGTGATGGGACCATGTTCCACGGCACCAGAAGCGGCAAGGCCACCACACAGAGCGAGACGCCGACCCAGAATTTGCGTTGGGGGATGCAAAGGGCAATCGCAATGCCAAGGGGAATTTGGATGGTTAAGATCAGCGCCGAAAACAATGTACTGCGGCCAAAACTAGCCCAGAAACGGCCTGAACTTATGATCTCGGAGTACCATTCCGTCCCGACCCAGAAGCGCGAGTCTAGGATGAAAATTTCGAAGAAGGAGTAATTAACAACGGTTATCAGAGGGATCAGCCCCACGAGGCCAAGCACGAGTACGGCTGGCAAGACAAAGGCCCATCCGACGTTACTGCGCGTTTTCAAATGAAAAATTCCCCCGAGCGTGATCGAAGCCCGTTTAAACCGTGACCACTTCGGTGCCCCAACTGCTACAATTCGCCAGCAGATCTTTGGGCAATGTACCGTCGGTAAAAAGAGCGCTCACATCCGCGAGAGAGCAGATTGTGAGCGGTGCTTTGCGCTGAAATTTAAGGTGGTCTGCGACGACCATCACTTTACGCGACCGTTTTATGGCGGTGCTGCTGACCATAATCTCCTGCCCGTCAAAATCTAGCAGGTCGCCGTCCTCATCAATGGCGGAGCAGCCTAAAACCGAATAGTCGAACTTAAATTGCTTTACCATTTCAACGGTTAAGCCACCGACAATGCCACCATCCGCACGGCGCAAAACGCCACCCGCCAAAATGATTTCGCAGCTATGGTTGGCCGCAAGAATATTCGCGATGTTGATGTTGTTCGTCACAACCAGCAGGTTTTCGTGGTCGAGCAATTCGCGCGCCACAGCCTCGGTACTTGTCCCGATGTTCATAAAGACCGACGCGCCATTTGGGATTGCTTCGGCGCATTTCACGGCAATCGCCTTCTTGCCCGTATCGTTCAGGCGGCGACGTTCCTCGTATTGAATGTTCACAACGCCAGACGACACCACCGCGCCGCCATGCACCCGTTGAAGACGGCCGCGATCGGCCAAATCAGAGAGGTCGCGCCGGATAGTTTGCACCGTGACATCGTAGAGTTCGGCAAGGCCATCCACGGTGACTTTGCCCTCTTTGCGCGCAAGTTCGAGGATATCTTTCTGTCTAAAGTTTGAGACCATGGCTTTCTCCCTGACGTCGCGTAATAGAATCCTAACAATCAACAGTCCGAGCGGAGCGTCAAGGGTTCGAATCGATTTGCGCAGATAAAATTCGCCAAAAGGGAGGGAATAGAAAAATTAAATACATGGATTTCAACATTTTATCCGAAAAGGAAAAGAAACGAACATTCGCTATTGATTTGCGAAGTGGCTTAGTGTTGTCTTGATGGATGTTGAGCGCTGGGAGGCGGCGACAGAAAATCGACGCTTGGGAGGCTTCATTGAATCAACGTAATCTTCACGACATCGTGGACCTTTTCGTCATTGGCGGCGGCATCAATGGATGCGGTATTGCGCGTGACGCGGTTGGCCGTGGTTTGAGTGTTGAGTTGGCGGAAATGAACGATCTGGCCTCTGCAACGTCCTCTGCCTCCACCAAGCTTTTTCACGGCGGATTGCGCTATCTTGAGTATTTTGAGGTCCGCCTTGTCCGCGAGGCGTTGATCGAGCGCGAGACCCTTCTCAAAGCGATGCCGCATATTTCATGGCCGATGCGATTTGTGTTGCCCTACCACAAGGATATGCGGTTCGACACCGACACTCCGACGTCAAAATTGCTTAGTATTGTGATGCCTTGGATGAAGGGGCGCCGCCCTGCGTGGCTCATTCGGTTCGGACTTTTCCTCTATGATAATCTGGGTGGTCGCCAAATTCTGAAGGGGACAACCTCTTTGAGTTTGGCTGGTACGCCTGAAGGCGCGCCGCTACAGGACCGCTTTGAAAAAGCCTACGAGTACTCCGATTGCTGGATAGAAGACAGCCGCTTGGTGGTTCTGAATGCGCGGGACGCTCAGGCGCGCGGCGCAAAAATCAATGTGCGCACCAAGGTTGTGTCCGCCGAGCAAGTTGACGGTCTTTGGGAAATTACGCTGGAACCAAAAGGTTTGCCGCGACGTGTGGTTCGGGCCCGTATGTTGGTAAATGCGGGCGGCCCTTGGGTTGAGGATATTATCCGCAACACGGTGCGGATAAATGCCACAGAAGGTGTGCGACTGGTGCGGGGCAGTCATATAGTGACGCCCAAATTATACGATCACGACAAGTGTTATTTCTTCCAAGGCGAAGATGGCCGGATTATTTTTACAATCCCTTATGAGACTGATTTTACGTTGATCGGAACCACGGATGCCGAGCATACTGACGTGTCACAGAAGCCCGTTTGTACCCCAGAAGAGCAAGCCTATCTTGTTGAATTTGCGTCGAAGTATTTGAAAATGCCTGTCACCAGGGATGATATCGTCTGGACCTATTCCGGCGTGCGCCCCTTGTATGATGACGGCGCGACCTCTGCGACGGCGGCGACTCGTGACTATGTGTTGAAAGTTGATGAATCCGCGGGCGCGCCAATCCTGAACATCTTTGGCGGCAAGATCACCACCTATCGCCGGTTGGCCGAGAACGCGTTTAAAAAGATAGCGCCATTTTTTCCAAATGCAGGCGGACCCTGGACCGCAGGTGTTCCCATGCCGGGAGGGGATTTTCCCGTTGATGGGGTCGCGGATTTGCAAGCACGTCTTACGGCGCAATACCCGTTTTTAACTGAACGCTGGGCGGAGCGGTTAGTCAAAGCTTATGGCTTGGATGCCTTTGAGGTTCTTGGGGATGCGAAAACAGAACCCGATCTGGGGCAGCCTTTTGGTGCTACACTGACTGAACGGGAAGTTATCTGGCTGGTGCAAAAGGAGTTTGCACGTTCCGCAGAAGACATCGTTTGGCGTCGTTCAAAATTAGGCCTACGCTTGTCCAAAGACGAAATCGAAATGCTTGACGCATGGCTGGCCAAAGCGCCCGTAATGTCATTGCAGCAAGACGCAGTGTAAGCTGCGGATAGGGAGAGAGAAATGTCACTTGTTCTAGAGGGCGTGTCGAAGGTTGCGAATGGCCAGACACATATTTACCCCACCGACTTAGAGCTGCAGTCCGGCACTATGAATGTTTTGCTTGGGCCAACCTCATCGGGCAAGACTTCTTTGATGCGTTTGATGGCCGGACTTGATGTGCCTAATACGGGCAAAGTAATCTGGAACGGTCAGGATGTGACAGGCATGCGTGTGCAGGAGCGCGGGATTGCCATGGTCTATCAACAGTTCATTAACTACCCGTCGATGAGTGTTTACGACAATATCGCCAGCCCGATGCGCCTTTTGGGGCAATCGGCGGACCAGATCGACAAGGCCGTTAAGAAGGCCGCCGACCTGATGAAACTTGCGCCGTTTCTTGAGCGCAAGCCGCTTGAGCTTTCTGGTGGTCAGCAACAGCGGTGCGCGTTGGCGCGGGCGCTGGTGAAAGATGCGGGCCTTGTTTTGCTGGATGAGCCATTGGCAAACCTCGACTATAAGCTGCGCGAAGAATTGCGCGCCGAGATCCCGAAAATCTTTGAGGAAGCTGGCTCGATCTTTGTCTATGCGACCACGGAACCCGAAGAAGCACTATTGTTGGGTGGCAATACCGCGACCCTCTGGGAAGGCAAAATCACCCAATTTGGGTTGACGCCTTTCGTTTACAGACAGCCCGTAGATGCGACCACCGCCCGCGTATTTTCCGATCCGCCGATGAATTTCCTGCCTGTTCAAAAGGTCGGAAACCGCTTGAAGTTTGGCAATGACCAATCAGACAGCGCGGCTTCGGGGGCCTTTGCTGATCTTAAGGATGGCCGTTACGTCGCGGGGTTCCGACCCAACCATCTGAAGCTTGAAAAGCACACGCAAGGCGCTCTGGAATTCACGGGTAAGCTGAACGTAACCGAGATAACGGGGTCAGAAACATTCATCCACCTCGACCACCACGGCGAAAACTGGGTTGGTTTGGTTCATGGCGTGAAGATATTGGAAATTGGCGCTTCGTTGAAGGTCTATCTGGATCAAAGCCATGTTTACATCTTTGCAGAAGACGGCACTTCGGTCGCCCCTGCAACTTATGCAACCGCAGCCTGAGGGACATTCAAATGGCAAAAATTACCCTCGAAAATCTGGCACATTCGTACCTGCCCAATCCGAAAAGCGACGACGACTACGCGCTGAAAGAATTGAACCACGACTGGGTGGATGGAGAAGCTTACGCCCTGCTTGGGTCCTCAGGTTGTGGCAAGTCCACACTGCTCAACATCATTTCAGGTCTGCTGCATCCCAGTCAGGGTCGTATCCTGTTTAATGACCGTGACGTGACAATGGAGCCGACAACACAGCGCAATATCGCGCAGGTTTTCCAGTTCCCCGTTGTTTATGATACAATGACCGTGCACGACAATCTGGCGTTTCCGCTGCGCAACCGTGGGGCTGATCCCGCCTATATCAAAGAACGCGTTCAGCAAATAGCGGCGATGATTGGCATGGAGGCCACCCTTGGTCACAAGGCGCGCGGGCTGACTGCGGACGCAAAACAGAAGATTTCGTTGGGGCGTGGCATGGTGCGTGAAGACGTGAATGCGCTGTTGTTTGATGAGCCGCTGACCGTGATTGACCCACATATGAAGTGGGAATTGCGCACGCAGCTTAAATCGCTGCATCACGAATTTGGCCACACGATGATCTATGTGACCCACGACCAGACCGAGGCCCTGACTTTCGCGGATAAAGTGGTGGTTATGTATGACGGGCGGGTTGTGCAAATGGGCACACCGCAAGAACTTTTTGAAACACCAGCGCATACGTTTGTTGGCTATTTCATCGGCTCTCCGGGGATGAATGTTCTGTCCGCCGAAGTGACGGGAAATACCGCCGTGATTGGTGGCACAGAGATCGCGCTTGGCAAAAGCTATGGCAGTCCGGCGGGCAAAGTCGAACTTGGCGTGCGGCCCGAATTTACCGCGCTCGTTACGGGGAACGAGGGTTTGCCCGTGACCATTAAGCGGGTCGAGGATGTTGGCCGCCACAAAATCGTGCGCGCCGATTTCCAAGGGACCGAGATCAATATCCTCGCCGAAGAAGGTGCTAACATTTCACCCGACATGAACCGAGTCGTGTTCGATACGGCCGGAGTGAACGTCTATTCCGATAGTTGGCGGGTTCCCCCGCAAGGAGCGTGACATGATGATGAAATCGAAAACCCCGCCCTTCACATCTTTGCAAGGAATGAGCCATGAATAAGACAGTCAACCAAAAGGCCTGGTTCCTCGTTTTACCAGTGCTGCTCCTTGTCGCGTTTTCTGCGGTTATTCCTTTGATGACCGTTGTGAATTATTCGGTTCAGGACACCTTCGGAAAAAACGTATTTTTCTGGGCTGGCCTCGATTGGTTCCGCGATATGATGGCCTCAGAACGCATGTGGAATGCGCTGGGTCGCCAGATCGCGTTTTCCTGTATCATCCTTGCCATTGAAATTCCGCTGGGGATTTTCGTGGCGCTGAACATGCCGAAAAAAGGATTCTGGGCCTCGTTTTGCCTGATCCTGATGTCGTTGCCCTTGCTTATTCCGTGGAACGTTGTGGGCACCATTTGGCAGATTTTTGGGCGTGTTGATATTGGTCTGTTGGGCTATACACTGGCCGCCTTGGGGATTGATTATAACTACACCCAAGACTTCTATGCTGCATGGGTCACCGTCATTGTGATGGATGTTTGGCACTGGACGTCATTAGTTGCGCTTTTGGCTTATGCGGGGCTTCAGTCGATCCCCGATGCCTATTATCAAGCGGCGAAAATCGACCAAGCCAGCCGGTGGAAAGTATTCCGCTTTATTGAGCTGCCCAAGATCATGGGCGTTCTTATGATCGCGATCCTGTTGCGCTTTATGGACAGCTTTATGATCTACACCGAGCCTTTCGTGGTGACGGGTGGTGGACCTGGGAACTCGACGACGTTCTTGTCGATTGACTTGGTCAAGATGGCGCTAGGACAGTTTGATCTTGGCCCCGCAGCCGCCTTCTCGATCATGTATTACCTCGTGATCCTGTTGATTTCATACGTCTTCTACACTGTGATGACGAACCTTGATAAAAGGGATGGCCACTGATGTCTGATTTTACCAACACAGCGCCAAAACGTGGTTTTGCTTTGCCAAAGATCAGAGGCAACGCCATTGTTATGGGCCTCTACTTGCTGTTCTTGCTTTTGCCGATCTATTGGCTTTTGAATATGAGCCTCAAGACCAACTCGGAGATTTTGAACAATTTTACCCTTTGGCCACAGGATTTAACCTTCGACAACTACCTGACGATCCTGACGGATCCATCTTGGTACACAGGGTATCTGAATTCGATGACGTATGTGGTCATGAATATGGTGATCTCCCTCGCGGTTGCGCTGCCAGCGGCCTATGCCTTCAGTCGTTATACCTTCCTTGGGGATAAGCATTTGTTCTTTTGGTTGCTCACCAATAGGATGGCGCCCCCCGCCGTTTTCGCGCTGCCGTTCTTTCAGCTCTATAGCTCGGTCGGGTTGTTCGACACGCATATTGCCGTCGCTCTCGCGCATTGCCTGTTTAACGTGCCGCTGGCGGTTTGGATTTTGGAAGGGTTTATGCGGGGCGTGCCCAAGGAAATCGACGAGACTGCCTATATCGATGGGTATTCTTTCCCACGGTTTTTCATTCGGATTTTCACGCCATTGGTTGCCTCTGGTATTGGGGTCACCGCGTTCTTCTTGTTCATGTTTAGCTGGGTTGAATTGCTTCTAAGCCGCACGTTGACCAGTGTGAACGCCAAACCGATTGCCGCCACAATGACACGGACCGTCGGTGCCGCAGGGATCGACTGGGGTGTGCTCGCAGCAGCGGGTGTCCTGACAATCGTTCCCGGTGCATTGGTGATCTATTTTGTCCGTAACTACATCGCCAAAGGCTTTGCCTTGGGTCGCGTGTAAGAAAAGAAAGAGGAGAAACAAGTATGGAATGGATGGCATGGACTTGGCCGACCGCCGCTTTCTTTGGGGTTATCGCGGCAACGCTGATTACTTTTACGACCCTTGCGATTAAATTCCCCGAGGTGCCGCGCAATGGCGTCCTTGGGATTGAAACAACGCGCGGTGACCGACTGTTCATCACGCTACTTGGCTCGGCCTTTATTAATCTGGCTTGGCTTGGAATGCTCAGTGCCCCCCAATGGGGAGCCCTGATCGTATGTCTCTTTTATGCCATCGCGGTTTTCCGCTGGGTTTAAGGGACGGCATTATGGGGCGGTCCCAATTATAAAAAATGACCGCCTTACTTGTTCTATTTTTGGGAGGACTAAAATGAACTTACGACTACTTAAAGGAACGACCGCGCTTGGACTTGCAGCTTGCATGCTCACAGCGCCGGCGTTCGCAGACATGGAAGCCGGCAAGGCTTTCCTTGACAGCGAGATCGGCGATCTTTCGACGTTGTCGCGTGCCGATCAAGAAGCTGAACTTCAGTTTTTTGTCGACGCGGCACAGCCGTACCAAGGCATGTCGATCAACGTTGTCTCCGAAACAATCGGAACGCATGAGTATGAGTCCAATGTTTTGGCTCCAGCGTTCGAAGCCATCACCGGCATCAAGGTCACACATGACCTGATCGGCGAGGGCGATGTTGTTGAAAAGCTGCAAACACAAATGCAGTCGGGCGAAAATATCTATGACGCCTATATCAACGACTCCGATTTGATCGGGACGCACTGGCGTTACCAACAGGCGCGTAACTTGACCGACTGGATGGCGGGTGAGGGTGCTTCTGTTACCAACCCTAATCTTGATCTGGAAGACTTTATTGGACTTTCATTCACCACGGGTCCAGATGGCAAAGTCTATCAGTTGCCAGACCAACAATTCGCGAACCTTTACTGGTTCCGGTATGATTGGTTCAACGACGAGCAAAACAAAACGGACTTCAAAGAGAAGTACGGCTACGATCTCGGCGTTCCTGTAAACTGGTCCGCCTATGAGGATATCGCTGAATTCTTCACAGGCCGTGACTTGTCGCGTCTTGGCGTAGAAGGCGAAGTCTTTGGCAACATGGATTATGGCAAAAAAGACCCGTCCTTGGGTTGGCGCTATACTGATGCGTGGCTGTCCATGGCTGGTGCAGGCGACAAAGGTGAGCCAAATGGCCTGCCAGTTGACGAATGGGGTATCCGCGTTAACGAAAACTCACAGCCTGTAGGCTCGTGTGTTGCGCGTGGCGGTGCCACAAACGGTCCAGCAGCAGTTTACGCTGTGACCAAAGCAATCGAATGGTTGGAAAAATATTCTCCACCCGCGGCTGCTGGTATGACATTCTCCGAAGCAGGCCCAATTCCTGCACAGGGTAATGTTGCTCAACAAATGTTCTGGTATACAGCCTTTACTGCGGCTTCGGTTGAGCCCGGTCTGCCTGTGATGAACGAAGATGGTACGCCAAAATGGCGTATGGCCCCTTCGCCACACGGCGCATATTGGACTGAAGGAACAAAAATCGGCTACCAAGATGCCGGTTCTTGGACTTTGATGAAATCCACACCAGTGGATCGTGCTCAAGCGGCTTGGCTCTATGCCCAGTTCGTTACGTCCAAAACTGTTGACGTGAAGAAAAGCCATGTTGGCCTCACATTCATCCGTGAATCCACAATCCAGCATGATAGCTTTACTGAGCGTGCACCAAAACTTGGTGGTCTCGTTGAATTCTACCGTTCGCCAGCGCGCGTTCAGTGGTCGCCAACAGGGACAAACGTCCCAGACTATCCAAAATTGGCACAATTGTGGTGGCAGAACATCGGCGACGCTATGTCCGGTGCGAAAACTCCACAAGAAGCCCTCGATACGCTTTGCGCAGACCAAGAAAAGGTTATGATCCGTCTTGAGCGTGCAGGTGTCCAAGGTGATATCGGTCCGAAAATGAACGAAGAGAGCGATCCTTCTTTCTGGCTCGATCAACCTGGTTCGCCAAAAGCGAAACTGGCAAATGAAGACGAAGATCCCGTCACAATTTCCTATGACGAGCTGATCAAGTCTTGGCAGTAAGAAACTGATTTTGGGGCCATTCACGTGGCCCCAATTTAATACTCAATCGACATTTCTTTGGACGAACGGTGGGCCAACCGGCCAAAGAAACGGGCGGTCGCTTTTATCGGTGGCCGCCTACCTACATTAAAAGCATGGTGGAAATAGCATGACCTACATCCTCGCGATTGACCAAGGCACGACCTCAACACGTGCGATTGTGTTTGATAGAACGATGGCCGTCGTTGCCAGCGAACAACAAGAGTTCGCCCAACATTTCCCCCACTCCGGCTGGGTTGAACACGCGCCCGCCGACCTGTGGAATACCACGCTTGCCGCCTGTCATGGGGCGATCAAACATGCCGAAATCTCACCCACAGATATTGCCGCCACCGGGATCACCAACCAACGCGAAACCACGATTGTTTGGGACAAGGTCACGGGCGAGCCCCTTTATAACGCCATCGTCTGGCAGGACAGGCGCACGGCCGATCAATGCCGTACCCTGCGCGAGGCTGGCCATGAAGAGATGATCACCGCCCGCACTGGTCTTTTGCTCGACCCCTATTTTTCGGGCACAAAACTTAAGTGGATTTTAGACCACGTCGAGGGAGCACGCGAACGTGCCGCCAAGGGCGAATTACTCTTTGGTACCGTCGATAGTTTCCTGATTTGGAAGCTGACGGGGGGCGCAGTTCATGCCACAGATGCAACAAATGCCGCGCGCACAATGCTTTACGACATTCGCAAAGGCCGCTGGAGCAAAACGATTTGCGACCTGCTTGAAATCCCGATGGAGATGTTACCAGAGGTCAAGGATTGCGCCGCTGATTTCGGTAAAACGGACGCGGATTTGTTTGGCCGCGCGATCCCGATTTGCGGCGTTGCTGGCGACCAACAGGCCGCGACCATCGGGCAGGCGTGTTTTCAACCGGGTATGATGAAATCAACTTACGGCACGGGGTGTTTTGCGCTTTTGAACACAGGTGAAACTCCTGTTGTGTCGCAAAATCGCTTGCTGACCACGATCGCTTATCAACTGGACGGAAAACCAACCTACGCGCTTGAGGGGTCGATTTTTGTTGCCGGAGCCGTTGTGCAATGGCTGCGGGATGGGTTGCAAATCATCCAAGACGCCTCGGAAACGCAAGCGCTGGCTGAACAGGCGGACCCGCATCAAAATATTGTTTTGGTCCCCGCCTTTGTGGGCCTCGGCGCGCCCTATTGGAATGCGGAATGTCGCGGGGCTGTCTTTGGGCTGACCCGCGGGTCGGGCCCTGCGGAAATGGCCAAGGCCGCACTTGAAAGTGTCGGTTATCAGACCCGCGATTTGCTGGACGCGATGTCCGCTGATTGGCAAGCGACAGGTGTTCAACCAACCCTGCGGGTTGATGGTGGCATGTCGCAAAACGATTGGGCGATGCAGTTCCTTTCGGATATTATCGCCGCCCCTGTGGACCGCCCAATGAACCACGAAACTACGGCCCTTGGTGTGGCGTGGCTCGCGGGAATGCATGTTGGTGTTTACCCTGATCAGGCAGAATTTGCAGAACAATGGGCCCGTGAAATCCAGTTTGTACCGCATATGGACGACGCACAACGCCAAGAAAAATATGCAACTTGGAAAAAAGCCATCGACGCGACACTTAGCTTTTAGGCGGTATCGGTTTTTCGCGGATACCGTACCAATGCGAAAAATTTTTCTCAAACGGCAGGGTAAACATGCGATCCACCCGTTGCTCTAGGAGTCCGGCGTAAAAACTGATGCGCGCAAAAGGACGCGGCGCACGTCAATCAAATGCGCTTGCATCCGTCGACGACACAATTCCGCATCCCGCGCGGCGAGCGCATCTAGAATGAGGCGGTGATGTTTTAACGCCGTGTCCTGAGAATCGCCAAACAAGCCAGTAAGTACCCCCATGCGCTCGAAAAGGGGCGAAAACATTTGGGACCAAAGCCCGTCAACGATCCGCACAAGTGGTTCGATGCGGGTGGCCTCCGCGAGGGTGATATGAAAGGCGCGATCCGCGTCACGATGCGTTTCTTTGCCGTGGGCACTTGCCATGGCACTGATGCTCGCCTCGATTGCCATCAAATGGTTTGCGTCGATGGATGTCGCAGCCCTTGCTGCAATCTCGCCTTCGATGAGTTCCCGCGCATCCAATAGTTCCAACGGGCCCGCCCCAAGGTCATCTCCAGTTAAGGCCCCCGCCTTGGTCACATAGATACCAGATCCCGTGCGGATATTCACTTGTCCTGCAATTTCTAGCGCTATCATCGCTTCTCGCAGGGTAGAGCGAGCGACGTTAAGGCGCGTGGCGAGTTCCCTCTCTGGTGGCAATCGGGTTCCAGGTTTTAGACCCTCATCAATGATGATTTTGGTGATTTGGTCGGCCACTTGGCGATAAAGCCGAAATCCGGGTTCGTGAAAACGCTGGGTCAAAAGGGCCTCCTCGCCGAGTTGTCGGGGTATATTATGCCAGTGCGCGGGGAAACAAAAGGCAAATATCCAGAATTGGTCTTGCCGAAAGAGTAAAAATCGGGTCAAGTTCGTTAATTGGACGGGCCAATTTAGGGGAATCAAATATTTTTTGACTATATGACGTTGTTTAGTTTGTATTGGATGCCGTTTATTTTGACCGGTCAGACCAGTCGCAACGGTTACGCATCGTCATCCGTCATCCCGATTGGGAAGGACCCGATAATCCAACAACCACTCTAGGGAGGAGTTACTATGAATAAGATACTTAGACTTAGCCTTGCCGCAGCATTGCTGGCAGGAACCGCTCAGGCGCAGGAATTGCGTGGCTGGAATACGCACGTGCCAGATTACCCAGTCTCTATCGCGCTTGATCGTTTTGTTGAATTGGTTGAGGAGCGCACCGAGGGCCGCGTTCAAATGCAGAACTACCATGGCGCGACGCTGGGCGAGGGCGAGTTTGCAACAGAGCAATTGCAGTTTGGCGCGCTTGACTATGGTGTCTTCTCGACGGCGCCGATGGTTAACACAGTCAAAGAGCTTGGCGTGACGTCACTGCCCTATGTTTTCAAAGACCCTGAACATCAGTATCGCGTAATGGAAGGCCCGATCGGCGCGGACATCGCAGCGGCCATGGCGGAAGCCAACATGGTACCCCTGTCTTGGTTCGCGTCTGGTTCGCGCAGCTTCTATGCAAATGAGCCGCTGAACTCGGTTGAGGACATCGCGGGCAAGAAATTCCGCGTGCAAAATAGCGACATCAACGTGGCCATGGTTGAAGCCCTAGGCGCGAATGCGACGCCGTTGCCATTTGGTGAAGTCTATACATCAATCCAGTCCGGAGTTGTGGACGGGGCCGAAAACAACTGGCCAAGCTATGAATCCACAGGGCATTTTGAAGTTGCGCCTTACTATATCATCGACAACCACACGATTGTTCCTGAAGGCATCATCTTTGCCAAAACCACTTGGGATAAGTTCTCGGAAGCCGATCAGGCCATCATCAGTGAAGCTGCGCAAGAAGCTGCGATTTATCAGCGCGAGCTTTGGGCGGCCCGTGAAGCAAAATCGCGTGAAATCGTCGAAGCTGGCGGGGCAACCATTGTCGAAGGCATTGATACCACAACGTTCTCTGCCAAAATGGGGCCGGTATATGAGCAATTCGCAAGTGATCCGGTCGTAGCTGATTTGCTACTGCGCATCCAGAACACCGAATAACTCAAATATGGGGCGCTGCATATGTAGCGCCCCTTTTTAATTGAACCTAGGAAATTGCTTCATGTATTGGAAAGCCGTTGACCATATTGCTCGTGCCGTGGTTGGCATCAGTTCGGTAGCGCTGGTGTTGCTCGTGGTGTTCACGGGCTGGCAAGTTTGGGGGCGTTATGTCCTGAATGACACGCCGACGTGGACCGAAAAGGCGGCCTTATTGCTGGTCTTGATTGTGTGTCTCCCGATGGCCGCCGTGGGGCTTCGCGAGAATTTCCATCTGGGTATCGACTACCTTACCGATTATTTAGGACCAAAAGCGCGACGTATTCTAAAGACAGCAAACACCTTTGTCCTCGGCTTTTTTGGCGTGGCGATGATGGTCGAATCTTGGCCGCTGGTCGTTGGCACTTGGGGGCGGGATATTCCGCTTTTGGGGCTGCCACAGGGGTTGCAATATGCGCCCCTGATCCTCACGGGGGGCTTGATTGTCCTGTTCATGGTTGAGCGTGTTTGGTTCTTGTGGATGGGCGACGAGATGGATCCGCCGCTGGATGTTTCGCAAATGGGAGATATCTAGGATGGGTCTTACAATTCTTCTTATGGTCTTTGTCATCACAGTGATCGCAGGGATTCCAATTGCTTTTGCCTTGGGCATCGCCGCACTAGCAACCGCAACTTATCAGGGTATTCCCGAGTTGATCGTCTTTCAGCGCATCGTTGCTGGGATCAACGTCTTTTCCCTGCTCGCAATTCCCTTCTTTATTTTCGCAGGCGAGATCATGATGCGCGGCGGGATCGCGATCCGATTGGTCCGTGCGGCAGAGACCGTTGTAGGGCAGGTGCGCGGCGGCCTCGGCGTCGTCAACGTGCTCACATCGATGCTTTTCGGTGGTATTTCTGGCTCGGCTGTGGCCGATACCTCCGCGCTTGGATCGGTCATGATACCGATGATGCGCGAACGGGGCTATGACGATGACTATACGGTCAACGTCACGGTTACCTCATCAATCGCCGGCGTTCTGATCCCGCCAAGCCACAACATGATCCTCTATGCACTGGCCGCAGGTGGCGGTATTTCGATCACCTCCCTATTCATTGCGGGCGTTATCCCTGGCATTATCCTGTGTCTTTGTTTGTCCGTCGCGGCCTATGTGATCGCGGTTCGTCGGGGCTATCCAACGGGCATCTTCCCCGGCTGGCGCGCCGTTGTGTTTGCGATGGGAGCGGCGCTTCCCGGATTTATGACGGCCGTTATTATCATCGGTGGCGTGGTTTCCGGCATTTTCACCGTGACGGAAAGCGCGGCTATTGGCGTGATCTATGCGCTTTTTGTCACCGTGTTTTTCTATCGTTCCCTGTCTTGGCAGGACTTTAGGGACAGCGTAACGCAGGCCATTCGCACAACGGCAATGGTGATGATCCTTGTCGGTACGGCCCAATCGTTCAGCTATTTCATCACGCTGTATCAGGTGCCATCCGCCATTCTTGCGGGTATGCAAACGCTTTCGGAAAACAAGATCGTTCTACTGCTGTTGATAAATTTGTCGCTGCTTGTACTGGGCATGTTCATGGATATGGGCGCGCTGATCTTGATTTGCACGCCGATCTTTTTACCCGTTGCTAAAGCGCTTGGGGTTGATCCAGTACAATTCGGGATGATCTTGATGATGAACCTTGGCCTTGGCCTCACGACACCACCGGTGGGGCCTTGCCTGTTTGTCGGCTGCTCGATTGCGAAGGTGAAGATCGAAAGTGTCATCGGAACAATCTGGCCGTTCTATCTAGCGATTTTCGCAGCACTCATGCTCACCACGTTTGTGCCAATCATCAGCCTCGGCCTGCCACGCTTAATGGGCTACTGACCAAGTTTGGCGAGATAAGGCGCGCACTGTTCCTTACCTCGCCAACGATCTTTTCGCGCGCATGTGAAACTTTAACTCAGACTTAGTCTGCTCGTTGCCCTTGCAAGAATCTTTCAACTCAGACACAGTGTATTCATGTATACAACAGAGCGACAAAGTAGAGGCGGTTGAAGATAGTGCAGTATTCCGACCCATTTTATCCTGCCCGCCAAGGCGCTCGCACTAATGTGCGCCTGCACAAAACCGTCAAGGAGACGCTACAAAATGGCTAACCAACCCATTCGACTGGCCGTCATCGGCCTTGGTATGGCTTCAAAGCCGCATCTGGCCGCCCTGCGCCAACTTGCGCCAAACGTCGAAGTGGCTGGCGTGTTTGCCCGCAACGAAGAGCGGAGAAAGGCGGTCGCAGAACAAGGCGGTTGGCGGGCGTATGATAGTTTGCAAGCCATTTGTGAGGACGCGACTGTTGACGGAGCAATCGTCATAACCCCTCCAAATGCGCGGGCGGATATCGTGGCGGCTCTGGCCAAGGCTGGCAAACATGTCTTGATGGAAAAGCCTGTTGAGCGGGATTTGTCGCGCGCCGTTTCTCTTGTTGAAACCTGCGAAGCGGCGGGGGTGCAGCTTGGGATTGTTTTGCAGCATCGGTTTCGTGCGGGGGCGGAGGCGCTTCGCGGCCTTGTTGACGGCGGTACTCTTGGCAAAATCAATATGGTGCGCGTGACGGTGCCTTGGTGGCGCGACCAATCTTATTACGATCAGGCTGGGCGGGGAACCTATGCGACGGATGGCGGCGGAGTTTTAATTACCCAAGCCATTCATATGCTGGATTTAATGTTAAGCCTTACAGGGCCAGTGTCCAAAGTCTCCGCGCTTATTGGCACAACATCTCTCCATGACATGGAAGGCGAGGATTTCGCCAACGCGGGGTTGGTTTTTGCGAATGGTGCGATTGGTTCTGTCATGGCCACAACAGCGAGCTATCCGGGTGGGGCGGAAACCTTGGAATTGGATACGGACAAGGCAGGCCTGCGCTTAGCTGCGGGCGAGTTGGTGATTAACTGGCGCGATGGCCGCACCGAAACCATCGGCGAAATTACCGGAACGGGCGGCGGTAGCGACCCGATGGACTTCCCCTGCGACTGGCACCGTGACTTGATCGCAGATTTTGCCATGAGCCTGCGAGATGGGCGTGCGCCGCGCATAACCGGACGGGATGCTTTAGACGTGCACAGGTTGATCGATGCGATTGAACGGTCGGCGCGATCAGGTCAACTCACCGCTGTGCAGGTGGCGTCATGACGTTAAAATTCGCGGCGTTGGGACTGGATCACCGGCACATTTACGGGATGTCGCAGGGCATGATCGATGCGGGTTGTACATTTGCCGCCTACTGGACCGAAGGCGAGCCGCAACCCTTGGCCGGTTTCACCAAACGGTTTCCCGATGTTGCGCGTGTGACGAGTATTGATGAAATCCTGAACGATGAAACCATTCAACTGGTTTTGATTGCAGCGGCACCCAAAGATCGCGCCCTCCTGTCAATTGAGGCCATGCGGCATGGCAAGGACGTGATGTTGGACAAACCAGGTTGTCTCACGTCAGAGGAATTGGTCGACATTGAAGCGACAATCAAAGCGACGGGGCGTATTTGGTCGATCAATTTCTCAGAACGGTTTGAGGTGCCTGCGGTCACGCTTTGCGATCAATTCCTGGCCGAAGGGCGGATTGGCGAGATTGTGCATATCATGGCCGTCGGCCCGCACCGATTGAATGCCCAGATGCGGCCAGACTGGTTTTGGTTACCATCAGAATACGGCGGCATTCTGGGCGATATCGGCGCGCATCAGATTGACCAGTTCCTCCATTTCTCGGGTGCGGAAACGGCGGAAATTACCCGTTCAACCGTCGGAAATATGAACACACCCGCGCATCCAAAATTTCAGGATTTTGGCGAAATGAACCTGAGTGCTGGTCGGGTGCAGGGCTATGTCCGGCTCGACTGGTTTACCCCTGATGCGGCCCCCAATTGGGGCGACGGTCGTGTAACGATTGTTGGCACTGAGGGTTACATCGAGTTGCGAAAATATATGGATATCGGCGGACAAGCGGGAGGAGATCATGTGTTTTTGGTCAACGGGACGGAATGCACACGGTTTGATGCGTCAAACGCAGGAACGCCGTATTTCGCGCATCTGCGCCACGATATCGAAAATCGAACCGAAACGGCCTGCCCACAGAGGCACACACTAACCGTGATGAGGCTGGCAATGGAGGCCCAGAACCAAGCTATTCGGCTCGGCACACTGGCAGACAGGCATTGAGCTTAAAAACGAACCAACTGGAGGAAACTATGAGATTTAAACATTATTTAGCAGCCGGAGCGACAGTTGTAGCGACGGCAATTGCGGCCCCTGCGATGGCAGAATGGCCCGAAAAACCGATCCAACTTATCGTGCCATGGGGTGCGGGTGGTGCCACCGATCAGGTGACCCGCATCGTGGCGGCGGAACTCGAAGATGCGCTTGGGCAAAACGTTGTTGTCGTTAATCAAGAAGGCGCGTCTGGCTCAATCGGTTCAAAAGCGGCATGGGATGCGCCACACGACGGGTACACATGGACCGCAGGCGCGGCAAAAGACCTCGGGACTTATGCGGTGACAGGGAAAATGGACACCTCGATCAAAGATTGGGATCTCTATTTGAATTCAGCATTGGCGAGCGTGATTTCGGTGCCTGCTAACTCCGAAATCAATGATCTTGCGGGTTTTCTGGCAGCCTTGAAAGCTGGTGGCCTTAAGGTTGGCACTTCGGGCGTGAATTCCGCGGGGCACTCGTCGATTGAAGCCCTGTCCAACGCGGTTGATGGATCCTACATCCACGCGATCTATGATGGCGGAGCGACGGCAGTTCAATCCACAGTCGCGGGCGAAACCGACGTCACAACCCAACTGATCTCCGAGCAAATCGACATGCTGCGGGCGGGTGTGCTCAAACCCATTGCGATTATCTCCGACAGCGACGTTGAAGTCAAAGGGGCGGGCGTAATCCCATCGGTTTTGACCGAATTGCCCGACCTCGCCGTTGCTCCGATTTACTTCGGTATTTTCATCCCTGGCGATGTTCCTGACGAAGTGACCGCCAAAATGGAAGCTGCTTGGAGCGATGTGATGGCAAACTCCACGGCCCTTGCGGAATACACCGATGGGCGTGGATCAATCATGACTGTGTTCTCGGGCGATGAGGCCCAAGCCAAGGTTTGGCCTTCGATCCAATCAAACGCATGGTTGCTGCATGACGGCGGGCAATCGACCATCAGCCCTGACGAACTTGACATCCCGCGCCCCTAATCTCGCGCGTAAACTCCGCCGGACCGTCCTGTTTTCGGTCCGGCACTTAAGGAAGGTCATGACATGAACAACAGCAGTCTGGATCGGATTTCCGGCGTCTTTTTTACCCTGCTTGGCGCGCTGGTTTTCGCAGGCGCTTGGGCAATGCCTCGGTTTGAGGCACAGGGTGCTCCAATTTACCAAGCCCCCGGTTTCACCCCCGCCCTCTTGGGAATTGGCTTAAGTATCTGTGGCTTGTTCCTTGTATTTAGGCCAGCAGGAAAGGCCGCAGAGGACTTCGAATTTTGGAGCGATGTTTTCGGGAATCCCGCCAATCGCAAGCGCGCCCTCGCGGCGTTTGTCCTGACGCTTGGCTACGGCGCGGTATTGTTTGGAAATATGCCCTATGTGCCCGCGACTTTCTTGTTCATATTTGCCTTCGTTGCGGTGTTTGAAACATGGCTAAAACCCGAAGACGCGACCAAGAAAACGCCGATATGGCGCATCCTCACGATCGCGGCCGTCCTTGGTCTGATCGTGAGTTTTGGCACCCACATAATATTCCAGAAGCTCTTTCTCGTGCAGCTTCCTTGAGGTCATAATGCCAGATTTTATGCAGATCCTCGCCGCGTTTCAGCTGGCACTTGGACCCAGCCTCTTGCTGACCACCCTCTGGGCGACCCTTCTTGGCGTTGTCATCGGTATGATGCCCGGTCTTACCGCCACGATGGGACTCGCGCTTCTGACGACGTTGACCTTCCAGATGGACAGCGCGGAGGCAATCACCGCGCTCTTGGGGATGTATGTGGGCTCGATTTATGGCGGCAGCCGAACGGCGATCATCCTAAACATGCCGGGCACACCAGCGAGTGCCGCCACCACCCTCGATGGCTACCCTTTGGCCCGTCAATCCAAGGCGCGTGAAGCCTTGGGGCTTGCGACAATCGGCTCGCTCCTTGGCACATTGGTCGGAGTAGCTTTGTTATTGTTTACGGCCCCGATTTTGGCCAGTTATGCCCTGAAATTCGGCTCGTATGAGTTCTTCTGGCTTGCCTTGTTTGGCATCGTTATTTCGGGCCGATTGACCGCGAGTTCCGATCCCCTGAAGGGCTTTATCGCAGGCTTTTTGGGGTTGATCCTCGCAATGGTCGGACAGGAACAAGTCTTTGCCTACGCCAGATATTCCTATGGAATTCATGACTTTACGGGCGGCATTAGTTTGATCCCAGCTATGGTTGGTGCCTTTGGATTTGTTGAAATTATTTCCAGTATCTCCAATAGCAAAACACCAGAGATGGCGGAAAACAAGGGGCGGCTTCTGCCCCGTATGCGAGAAATCGTAAGCTTTTCTCCCACGGTCTTGCGCTCGGGGGTCGCGGGAACAGTGATGGGGTTGATACCGGGTGTCGGCGAGGACATAGGTGCTTGGGTTTCTTATGCTATCGCCAAGCGTTTCAGCAAAGAAAAAGAGATGTTTGGTAAAGGCTCCAAAGAGGGATTGATCGCCGCGGAAACTGGAAATTCGGCTGCCGTTCCGGGCGCGATTATTCCAGTTCTAACATTGGGTATTCCCGGATCGGCCCCTTCGGCGGTGCTGCTCGCGGCCTTGATTATTCATGGTGTTCAACCCGGACCCCTGATTATGATCCAAAACGCCGACATGGTGTATGGTATCGTTGCCGCGACGGTCCTCGCAGCGATTGCGATGACCGTTTACGGGGTCCTATTGACGACCCCGTTGCTGCTTGTGTTGCGCATCCCGCGTGAACGATTGCTGCCGATCATCTTTGTTTTATGCGTGGTTGGTTCCTACGCGATCGCGGCGCGCCCGTTTGACGTTTGGGTTATGCTGGCGTTTGGTACAGTCGGTTTCGTTTTGCGGCAAATGAACTATCCCATGGCTCCGCTGGTTTTGGGCCTCGTGCTTGGTGACATCCTCGATAAAAGCCTGCGTCGCGGTTTGATCCTGTCCGAAGGATCGCTTGAACCGTTCTTTACGCGTCCAGTCAGTTTGGTGTTAGCAATCGCAACATTGCTGAGCGTCGGATTGCTGATAGTTTCGGGGATCAAGTGGAAAAAACGCGTCCGAGATTAGGTGCGGTGAAATTGAGGGTGAGTTCTTCTACGTCTAGACGAGACAGGGACAATTATTTAAGGAGAAGCGCGGTTAAACAACTCCTTACATCGTCAGGCGGCAAAGATGGATGACTCAATAGAAACGTGCAAAGACAATGCGAAGTGGACGCTGTCTTCGGCGATTTGCACAGCGGAAGTTCGCTCCTTAGGGGGTATGTTGCAAAACGTTCATTTCTTATTTGCAAATGGCGATACTTTCGCACCATTGGCGCAAGCAGACTGGGCGGATGACGCCCCCAAGGAAGACTGCAAAATTGCGCCGCATTTGCAGAGATTGGGCGGAGAATGGCCCTGCGTTCCCTTCGGCACAAGCCCTAGCGACCCACAGCATCATGGCTATGCAAGCAACGCGCATTGGCGATGTACACACCAGTCACAGCGTCGGATAGAACTCGTTATCGACTTTCCAAAATCCCATGTTGTCAGCCAGTTGCGCAGAACAATTGAAGTGTCTGAGGAGGCGCATCGCGTCGATTGCAGCTTGTCGATTATTGTGCGCAACGCATGTGAACTACCGATTGGGTTGCATCCGATTTTTCGACTGCCGACTGATGCGCCGGTCCATATTGGTTTGGAAAACAGCACCTTGCTCGAACCAATGCCCGCAGAAATTCGCACGCCAAATTTTCAGCTTGTTGCCGCCGAAGGTCGTATGCTGTTCGGGGCTGACGGGCAGGAAATTGACTTTTCACAAGGATATACGGGCCTTTCTACAGAGCTTGTGCAGGGGTATGACGCGGGCGGAAAAGTCGCGGTGGAATACCCGCAGGAGGGCAAGAAGGCGGTCCTTCAATGGGATGAAAATGCCCTGCCGCACTGCCTTTTCTGGTTGGCGAACCCGCATCAATTTGAGCACCTAGGGGCGTTCCGCGGATTGGGAGTCGAGCCGATATCGAGCTGGTTTGATCGCGGTACGAAACCTCTTTTTGGGGCAGCAAAGGACTCTCCGCGTCCTTTCGGCGTTAAGCTGAAACCGAGCGAGCCATGGTCAATGGATTATTCAATAAGCGCGGAGACAATTTTGGTGGAGGGGGGCTGAATAATGGCCGCGTCCCTTGGCCTCACTGCCAGTTTTCCAGAAGCGCTTTTAGGATATCCGCGCGGCTGACTTGTCCGACCAAACGCCCGTCTTGCACAACAGGAAAACGACGAAAATTACTGGCAAGGAAGTGCCCCGCAGCGGTGACAAGGTCCGTCTCGGCCTCCATTGTCTCAACTTTGGCGCTCATGTAGCCCGAGACTGCGCAACCCCATTCCTGATAATACGCGGCATTGAGGGCGGCGCGCAGGCAATCTTTCTTGGAAAGAACGCCAATCAGAGCACCGTCCGCATCGACAACCGGCGCTCCCGAAATCCGCTTGTCCAGCAACACTTTCATAGCCTCCAGAATGCGCATTTCTGGGCGCAGGAGGGTCAAGTCGATCGTCATATAATCGCTTACGCGCGGCTGAGAATTCATGTCGAGCTCCCTTTGCTAGATCGCTTGGGGCAGACGGCACATTCCGCGCTGGGAATGCAAGCCAACCCGCCGCAAGATCCCTTGATCGGAGCACGTCCAAAGATCGCTCCCAATGACAGGCCGATGATTGCCAGAAGGATGAGGCCGAGTGTTATACCAAAAGTGATCATCCGCGTTCCCTATCCAATAATCCGCGTTGAGAAGTTGGCCGTCATAACCTCCCGCAGACCGCTTGCATCCCGTACCACGAACAATGCGGGGATATGCTCACGGTTGGCAAACGAAATGCCTTGCTCGGGGCCCATTGCGAAAAGGGCCGTGGCCAAGGCATCGGCGGTGATTGCCTGTGGTGCAAAAACACTTACGCAGGCAAGGGGGGTATCGGCTGGTCGCTTAAGCTTTGGATCAATAATATGGCCGTAGCGTCGACCGTTGAAATCAAAACGGTTAACGCGATCCCCAGACGTGGCCAAGGCCTCGCCGTCAATGGCCACAACACGTTGAAGCGCGGCGGATTGTGGCTCTGGGCGCTCGATACCAGCGTACCAAGGGCGACCCGCAGGGTGATGCCCCAGCGCATAAACCTCTCCGCCGAGTTCAATGAAAAAGCTGGCCTGGCCAAGGGTCATTAGCGCCGTGGCGATCCGGTCCAATGCGTGGCCCTTGGCAATGCCACAGAGGTCGAGCGTTTGGGAAATATGGGCTTTTTTCGCGCTTTGTGCGCCGAGTTCCAGATCGCCAAATCTGCCCGCGGGTTGCTGTGTTATGGGACCAAATCCATAGCGTCCGGCCACGCCACCGAGTGTGGGATCAAAAGCGCCGCGTGTGAGGGTCGCCACGCGTTTGGCCTCGCGGATTGTAGTGTGGGTTTGCGCCGACAGGGGCACCCATTCCAGCGTTTCCATTCGGTTGAAACGCGAGATTTCGGACATTGGCAGGAAGGGCGACATGGCGCCGTCCACCGAGGTGACAATGCCTTTGACAGCGGACACAATCGCGCCCGCATCGGCTCCGGCGGCAATTCTGATCCGCCAACTTGCGCCAAAGGCTGGTCCTTCGATTTGCAGGACATCACGGGTTTGCGCCCTAAGTGCCGTTGCCCAAAACATCGCACCTGTGCCTACCAAGAATTTGCGTCGTGTGTATGTCATGGGCTACCCTCCAAAATCATCATTGAAAATTCGCTCAGGATCGACCCCAAGATCGTCCAGCATCGTTAGTACGGCGCGGATCATTAGGGGCGGTCCGCAGAGGTAGTATTCGCAATCATGCGGTGCTGGATGTGCGGCAAGATGACAGCGCAAAGCAACCTCATGAATAAAGCCCGTTTCGCCTTGCCAGTCGTCGTCGGGGGCGGGGTCCGAGAGCGCTGCGGTCCAATGAAAATGGGTGTGTTTTTCCTGTAAGAATTCAAATTCCTGTTCGTAAAATAAATCCATACGACTGCGCGCGCCATACCAAAAGCTGATTTTGCGCGTGGCGCCTTGTTGCTCCAATTGGTCCGAGATGATCGCCCGCAGGGGGGCCATGCCGACTCCGCCGCCGATAAAAACCATTTCGCGTTTACTGTCCTGTGCGGCGAAGGTGCTGAAGGGGCCCGACACGTTCACCTTATCCCCTTCAGCGCAGCCAAACAGCCACGACGATACAATCCCAGGTGGCAGATCTGCGTGATTTGGCGGGGGCAGGGCAAGCCGGACAAGCAAGACAATGCGCCCAGCCTTTTCCCCTGCTGCCGTGGCAATGGAATAGGCGCGGGAGGTGTTTTCTTGGCTGCTGGCGGTTAAATCGTTCACGCCCATTTTGTCCCATGCGGCCTGATGCTCGGGTGAAACTGCGTAGTCCGAAAACCGCAATGTATACGCCGGCGCCTCAACTGTAACAAACGCGCCTGGGATGAAAGTAAAGTCGGTGCCTGTGGGCAGATCCAACACAATTTCGCGGATAAGTGTCGCAACGGAGCGGCTCGAAACCACCTGACAAACCCACGACTTGGCTCGCAGCATGCTTTCGGGCAGGGTGATCGATATGTTGTCCCGTAGGGTGGTTTGACAGGCCAACCGCACACCCTTGGCAATATCTTGGCGCGACAGCAACGCCGTTTCGGTTTGGAGGGCTGGTGTGCGGCCTTCCATCACCTGAACGCGACACTGACCGCAGGTTCCCGCGCCCCCACAGGCCGATGGAATGACCATCCCACCGTCCGAGAGGATCGTGAGGAGTTTGTTGCCCGTCTTGGCCGTGATTTCCTGACGTCCGTTTACTTGAATCGTCACGTTTTTTGCGGGCATCAGAAAGGCGCGCGCCGCCAGTACAACTGTGGCCAGCAACAGGACAATACAAACAAAAACCACGCTTCCTAGCAGGACCTCAATCATGGCAGGCTCACTCCGACAAACGCCGAAAAGCCCATAGACATCAGGCCCGTCACGATGAAAGCCAGACCCAATCCGCGCAGGCCTTCGGGCACATCCGCATAGCGAAGCCGTTCGCGGATGGCGGCAAAAGCGACAATTGCGAGAGCCCATCCAACACCGCTGCCAAAGCCATAAACCATGCTTTCGGGCAAAGTATATTGTCGTTCGACCATGAACAGACTTCCCCCGAGAATGGCGCAATTAACCGTGATGAGCGGCAAGAAAACACCAAGGCTTCGGTGCAGGGCAGGGGCATAGCGATCAAGGGCCATTTCAAGGATTTGAACAAGTGCCGCAATCACCCCGATGAAGGAAATTAGCTTCAGGAACGTCAGATTAACTTCGGGCAGGCCGGCCCACGCCCAAGCTCCCTCAATCAAAAGGCCCTGAAATATCAAGTGGTTCACCGGTACGGTGATGGATTGAACCACGATCATCGCAATCCCAAGCCCAAAGGCTGTTTCCACCCGTTTGGACACGGCAAGGAAGGTGCAGATCCCTAGGAAGAAGGTGAGCGCAAGGTTTTCCTGAAGGACGGATTGAACGAAAAGTTCGATCATGGCTGATCCCCCACACGTGCGGGCAAAATCGGAAATTCATCGTCTTCGATTTGTGCAGGGCGGCGCGAGCGGATGCCCCAGATCATCAGGCCGATGATGAAGAAGGCGCTTGGTGCAAGGAGCATGAAGCCAAGCGGTTGGAACCAGCCACCTGTCGCAACCAAGGGCAGAACTTGTTGACCGAACAGGGAACCAGACCCCAACAACTCGCGGATTGTCGCCACGCTCATGAGGATCATTCCATAACCAAGCCCGTTGCCCAAACCGTCCAACAGGCTCGGCCAAACCGGATTGCGCATCGCAAAGGATTCCGCACGGCCCAGCACGATGCAGTTGGTCACGATCAGCCCCACAAATACAGACAACCGCTGGCTTATCTCGAACGCAAAGGCACGCAGCACCTGATCGGCGACGATCACCAGCGAGGCAATGATAGTGATTTGAACAACGAGGCGGATCGACGAAGGCAAGTGATTTCGGATCATACTGATGGCGGTGCTGGCGGCGGCTAGGACCGCCATCAAGGCAAGGCTCATGGTCAAGGCGGTGTCCAGCGCGGTGGTCACAGCCAACGCCGAGCAGATACCCAGCATTTGCAAAGTAATGGGGTTATTGTCAATCAGTGGCGCCGTAAGGTAGTGCATGTTTGATCTGGTCATTTTACATGTCCCCTGATTTTAGGCGCTTCAGGAACGGGCCATATCCATCCGCGCCCAGCCAGAAACGCACGAGGTTTGAAAGCCCCGTCGTCGAGCGCGTTGCCCCCGCAATGCCGTCCACTTCGAACGGGGTTGCGCCCGTGCCGCGCACCACCGATATGGTGATTTCACCGGCCGTGTTGGCCGTCTGTTTGCCCGACCATTGCGCCAACCATGCCGGATCGGTGACTCGTGATCCAAGTCCGGGCGTCTCGCCTTGCTCATAGATGCTCAGGCCCGCAACAGTGTTCAAATCACCTTCAAGGGCAAGGTACGCGCGGAGGGTTGATTGATATCCCGCACCGTAAATTGGCAGGACAACAAGCGCCAAGCCTTTGTTTCCACGTAGCAAATACACGGGGGCATGATTTGGCCGTACTTTAATTGCGGCGAGGTCAACCTCCGGTAGGAGGGGGGTGCTTTGGCTTGAATCGGTCTGCGCCGCGAGGAAATCATAGCTGGCGGCGTCGATGGTTTCGTCTATTTTTCCAGCCGCTAGATCGACAATCACGGTGTCCAATGTTTCCGCTCCGGTCTCGCGCAAAATATCCGCTAATCCGGGGAGGGTGGCCACCATCGCGGCAAATTTGGCTTCACGGGCGGCATCAATATGCGCCTGTTGACGCGGTTGAAGCAAAACGGATGTGAGGGACACGGTGAGGGCGGAAATCAGCGCGACCAGAAAGGCGACTCCCAAAGTTTTGACACGATTATCATTGGGAAGGGCCAGAAAACGACGCCACCAAGTGAGGGGGGAGAATTCAGTCATGGGCCTGCCTTTTTGCCCTTCGCCTAACATTGGCGGTTATAACGATTTGATCGATCAATGGGGCAAAGATGCTTGCTAGAAGGGCGGTAAAGACCACCGCGTTCAGGGATACGGTGCCACCACCAGCTTGACCAAGGATCACGAGAAGCCCGCCTGAAAACCCACCGTAAAGCCAGCGTCCAACATTGGTACTGGCGGCGGCGACCGGATCACCGATGAGGAACACAAGGCCAAGGATAAGGGTCGCACTTTGTAGGGCCGTCCAGTCTGGGGAGGTGCCTAGAAGCGTTGTTATTGCCAAAAGTCCGATGCAAAATCCGACAACAATGCGCCATGACAAAAGACCGAACACCAGTAATAATGCGCCACTTATTCCTGCTGCGATCGCCGCTGAAGGGCCGTCTGTCCCGCTTGTGATGCCTGGGAACGAAAACAGAAGGAACGCAAGGGCGACAACACTCGCGTTTAAAAAACCACGCCCGCGTTCACCAAAAATCAGGTCGCCCAGCACAAGGCCAAACGTCAGCGCGAGGCCCTGTTGCCACAGCGGAACCGTACTTGGTGCCAGAAGAATAAAAACCAAAGCGGTCACGATACCGTGCCAATCTATGGGCTTGTGTCGCAAGCGAGAAAACGCAAACGCCCAGCCCCCCGCCAAAGCAAGCGCCACAACAAGGGGCAGTAAAATTGCGACACCACGCTCAGAAATCGTGAGCGCCAAGGGCGGCAAAAGGGCAAAGCAAGTCGCCGCCGTTACCCGATAGGAGTTCCAAAGAGGGGGTAGATAAGCGTTTTGCCGTCTCATTCGACGTGCTCCTTGGCCAGCGTATTCAGTGCGTGGCGCAAAAGTGTGCCGTAGTCGTTGCCCGAGGGGCAGAGCCACGTCAGGAGGGCAAGATCTTCTTCCAAAAGCTCAAGGCAACCTAGGCGTTCCGCTGTTTCCACATCCCCCACGGCCAAGGCGCGCATCAATGGGACAGGCAATATATCAAAGGGAAATGCACGCTCAAAGGCTTCCAACGGCAGGGTCGCGCCATTTGCGGGGATGGGGAGGCGATCCATTAGTTTGTGCCAAAACGGTCGTGAAGGAAGGGCATGGGCGTGGCTATCATTGCAAGTTACTTGCAAATCAAAACGCCCGAGAAACGCGGCCTCACGGCCAGAAAAAATCGCGCCAGATTGCAAGGTTTGGGTGGGGTTCGCCACCAGATCCGTCAGTCTCGCACCCAAGGGCGCCGTGACCAACACTGGTTTGGACAGGCCAGAACCGGCAACAGATACGGTGCGCGACGACATGATGCGACCGGTTTCCAGCAAATGGCCAATCGCGAGAACGTCCTGATAGCCGATTTGCCAAACGGCTCGTTGCCGCGAAACGGGCAAGAGGGCGTGGATGTGAGTACCGGCCAGTCCTGCGGGATGGGGGCCGGAAAAAGGTGCGATCTTGAGACGCGCGCGCTCGGGAGCCAAGGGGGATCCGGGCTTTTGACAGAGGTACACTGGTCCGTCTGTTAACCGCAAAAGTGCCTCGATCCCGCGTAGGAAGTTTTGTGGTTGGGATGCCAAAACCTTGGCAGGATCGGCGGAAAAGGGGTGGGTGTCTTTAGCAGTGACAAAAATTGCCGAAGGTTTGGTTTCTGGGTCGGGTAGAAAGCCAAAAGGGCGGGTTTGAAAGCTGGTCCATGCACCACTTTTTAACAAGAGCTGACGCAATGCTGCGTCATCATTCTGGGTTTGGGCGATGTCAAAAATATGTTCGGCGTCACCTTGGCCCGTGATTTCCAACGTGTCCAAACTGCGCCGTCGTCCCCGTTTTATTTGGCTCACATGGCCTGCCACTGTGGCAACAAAACAAATTTCCGGATGGCGACGGTCGGTACAGAGGGTCTGCCCCGCGCCGACCTGATCATTTTCGGCCACACAAAGGTCAAACGACACACCGGGATAATCCCGCCCCATGAGCGCAACTCTGCGCACGGAACGCGTTTCGGGGAGGGGGCTATCAGGCCCCAAGCCCATATTTCCCTCTAGGCCTTTTTGTAAATTAAACAGAACTAAGCTCCCTCATTCGGATCGGAAGGGAGCAATCAAAGCCTCCCGACACGCGCTCATGGCCGTGTGAAGCCTGTTGCGTCTACGGTGGCAACTTCGGATAGGCTTTCGATGCTATCAATCATCAATTGGATCACATAGTGCGCATTATGGGCAAATGCGCCCTTATCCTTGCTGACGAATTGATAGTTATAGGCGGCCTTCAGGAGACGCGGAGTCCAGCTTTTATAGGCGTTCGGAAAGACGGTTTCTGTTGGGTCTGCGATGCCGTCGGCATTGAGATCATTGAAAAAATACGGATAGGCTGCGCCGGAGTACACAATCGCTCCGCCGCCGATTTCTTGGGAATAGGTCATGATCGCAGCGTTCAATTGATCATGCAATTGGGAGATCACAACTCCGATGCCTGCTGTCGTATTGCCGTCGCCCAGAATATCCAGTGGCGTGGTACGGATGGCGCGGAAGTCGGCGGCACCCTGATGACAGGTTGTACAACTTTCCAACTTAACGCGCGTGTCATGAGGGTTGTGGCAACTAACGCAGGTTCCTAAAGTTTCGACATGCGCGAAGGGTCCGACATAGCTGCGGCCCTCATATTGGTAACCACCGCGCGCCGTGTTTCCAAGCTGGGTGGAGGCGGCCGCCGCGTAGTGGATATTGATGAATTTGATTTCGGCCGAGACGATATCTTCGTCCATGTCCGCCACGCTGGCTTCCACTTGCCCCGAGGAACTCCGCCCCTGATGGCAAACGCTACAGATTGCCGAACTGTTTGGCGTGCTGACGGTCGTTCCGTTTGGAAACAGGACCTCGCTCAAGTCTTTGGCACCGTCATTGTGGCACGCGCTACACTCCACGGTCGTTCCGATAGGAACGGGGTGATCAATGAGGCCGGGCATTGTTTGTGGCGCCGCTAAGTAGTCGCTTACGCCCGTAGAGGAATGGCAAACCGCACAAGTGCCGGGAATTTCGCCCTCAGTGTCCCAATGACGGAAAGCTTCGCGCGTTGAGTCTGCGTGTGGAGATGACAGCCATGCCTCGAGTATTTCCTCATTTGTTGGCGCGTTCTGAGCCGAGGCAGAGATCGACAAACTTGCCCCCAGTGCCAGCCCAAGGCACAGTGAAACTTTCCAAAAAACGCGAAATACCATTGGGAACTACCTCGAAAACTGAAGTGAAATAATTCTCAATAGACTACCCAGTGACGGCGGAAATTCCTTGATCTCGATCAATATTGCCCGCAACGACTATATACTGAAAACGGCAATAGCTCTTAAAACGCTTAGACCAGACCTCATGTTATGACTTAACACCTGTGTCGTTCTAAAGAGATAAGATTGAGCCAAAAGGGGTTGTCGAATGGCCTCAGCCCACGCCAGCGCGTTCCGGACCAACCCGTTTTACATTTGTGCTCAAGAATCTTGTTTGGCGGGTTTGGTAACCTTGCGGATGGCGAGCAGGGTAGCAATCGGGCCTATTATTTCAAACAGGACCGTCGTGCCAATTGTTATCGCCATGATTTGCGACCCCCACTCAGGAAATCTCTGTGCGGCCACAAGGGCCATTCCGATCGCAACCCCAGCCTGCGCGAGCAGAGCGGTGCCGACAAGCGGGCGTTGTGCGCGGGGCAAACCCCCAAGGGACGCCCCAATCCACCCGCCAATTATACGCGCGATCAGACGTAAAATAACGTAAGTCGCCCCCAGAAAACCCAGCGCCCATAAGGCGTCAACTTCCAGAGATGCCCCCGCGAGGACGAAAAACAGGATCATAAAAGGCCACTGAAGGTGCTCGATTTCATGAAACGCTTTGGTGTGATGTTTTGCGAGATTTACGATGAGTGCACCGGCGGTCATGCCCGCAATTAGAAACGAAACTTCAAGCCACAAAGCAAGACCCGCCGCCATAAAGACCAAACCCAAGGCCTCGGTTTCCAAAGGGTCCCCGTCGCTGATACGACCCGTCATAAACGCACCCGGAAGGCCGATGACAATGCCCAACCCAACGGCACCCCCGATCTCCCAGACGATTTTTCCAAGCTCACCCTCTGTGGACGCCCCGTTTAATTGCGACGCGATAACAAGGACAACGCTGAAAACAATCAATCCCCACGCATCATCTATGGCGACGACCCCTTTGAGGGTATTGGTGAAGCGGTTTGTGATACCGGATTGAGCGATGACGTCATTGGTCGCGGCGGGGTCTGTGGCGGTTGCGATGGCGGCAAGGATCAGCGCTAGCCCGAGTGGGAAGCCCAGCCCCCACAAGCCCAAACTTACCAACAGCAGAGTTGCTATGACAATTGACACTGAAATTGTCAGAATTGCCACACCGCTGGCGCGGATTGTGTCGGCTTTCAGGGTCCCACCGAGTAAGAAGGCCACCATTGTCAGGGCGGTGACAGATAAGAATTCGGACCAATCCGTGATGGCCTGAGGTATTATTCCGACACCTGCGTCACCAAACGCAAGACCGCACAACAGGAGGAGGGTTACGCGCGGCAGCCACGTCCGGCGTCCAATGTGATCGGCCGCTAAGCCTAACAGAAAAAGGCCACCAAGGGCGAGGAAGGACTCAAACGGGGCCATGATCGCAACGTCCATATTGGCGAGCACGCCCTAGATTTCGCGTGGTCGAATTCAGTGGCGTCGAGCGACAACAGGAAAGGCGTTTTTGTGCCACAAAAATTGAATGGTGGGTCAAGGCGTGTCTCCAGAATTTGTGCCGGTGCCTTGATGGATACGGGCAGGCGGACGGATTGACCTTGATTGAAATCAAACTGGAAAAAGAATACCAATCGGCCCGTTTTCTTTAACGTAGAGGAACCTGAGCGCGGCTTTATTGTTTGGCCGAACTGAACCCGATTAGGGACTCAACACACTAGGCAACCAGCCCGCAAATTCTGAAAACAAAACCGTCGAGGCCGCGTTAAAAGCTTCGACTAAGATTTGTGTTTCTGTCGAAGCTGATGGGGCACTTGCCCTAAATGTTTTGCTGGCGACAATTTTGGCGTCGCTCTCTCGAATGACTCTTACAATCAGTTTTAGCTGTACTGTTGCCGTTTGTTTGTCGGCATTAAGTTCAGCCTGAAAATCGACCAACTCGGTCACGACGGCAAAGTCACCATGGGACGCGAGTGGCAGCCGCCCGACATAGCGCACCGCGCCTGTTGCCTCAACTGACCGCAACATCAGCGTCTGCACCATCACCGGCGTGGCATCGCTCCAACGAACCTCGGGCAGATATTGCGCTTGAAGCGCGTTGGGACGGATCATAATCCGGTCGGTGGCCAGTGCGCCGCTGGTTGAGGGCAGTTCAATGATCACGTCGCGCGGCAATTGTCGGCGCGTGGTTGCTTGAATATCGACGGGCGCGCGCAATTCATACACGTCAAGCGGTGTGCTGACATCATTGAGAGCCGTGAGCGCCGAGCACCCAGACACCACGGTTAGGAGGACAAGAGAGCGGATCATGACGAATGGGTTTGATCGGTGGATCATCGTTTAAACTCCGGTGTTTCACGGTCAAGGAAGAAGCGTGTCGGGTCGCGTTGAATTTGGCTGGTCAAACGATCCAGATTGTCAATGAGCGTCCGGCTTTCCTGCGCCAGTCGCGTGTAAAGCGGCAGTCCGACCGTCGCAAAGTCGCGCACGGCAGGGCCCGAAGCGTCCGCAACTTGACGCAACTGCTCGAAGGCGTCCGAGGCGGCGGCACTTGCGGCCCGCAGGTCATCAGAAATCTCGGGCAGGTCGTCAGACACTTTACCGATTGCCGTGTTCATTCCGTCCAGTGTGGTTCTAAGTCCGGCGATAATCCCCGCCAGATCGTCGTTGATTACGCGGTCCGCACCGTTGAAGGCTTGTTCGGCGGAGGCCAGCGCGCGATCCCCTGTTTCCATTGCGTCGTTGATGGTCGACATGGTCACATTGGCATTGGCAAAGGAAACGCGGGCGTCTTCCAGCGTGTCGCGGGCGCTGACCATCACCTCGTTTGCGGTGGTCCCTGCGGTTTTTAGGTCTTGGCCAAGCTCTGTGATGACCTTGCGGGAGCTTTCCGTCGCCGCCCGAATATCGGCAATAATCGCGGGAAGGTCCTCGGTAGCTATGGATACGACAGGTTGGATTGCTCGGTTGGCTTCGGCCACCATGGCGCGCGTTTCAGTGAGGAGCGGCGCGCCCTCGTCGCGGATCAAGTTGTCGGTGCGGGTCGCCACATTTTCCACGGCGAGGGCCGCGTCGTCCAACTGTTGGATGAGGGTGTTCGTGCTTTCCAACGTCGCCTGTGCCTCCTCCAAACGCTGCGTCGCGCGCTCGCCTGTGGTGCTAAAGGTCGCCATCATATGGCGGGCGTCCTCGGCCACAAGGGTTAGTTGCGCCCGCAAATCGGTGTTGGTCGCGCGCAACTCGTCAGCCATTGCCGACAGGTCTTGGGCGATGAATTCTTTGGTTTCGATGATTGCGCCCTGTGCGTCCGTTAGCGTCTTGGAGCTATCGGATAAAACGCCCTTTCCCTGCTCTGACAACTCCCGAATGGAGACAAGCGTCGTGTCCGCCGTGGCGAGCACGTCCGAAAGATCCCCGGTTAACGTATCCAGCGTCGCATTGAATTGGTTTATCTGTTCGGCAAAGTCCGCCACTGTATCCGCCACCCCTGAAAAGGAGGTCAGGGTTCGCGAAAATTCACCCGATGCATCTTCAATATTCACCAGAATTTGCTCAACGCGGTTCTTGTTGTCGTCGCCAAGCATTTGGCCAAGCTCGTCGACAATCTGCAACGAACGTTCCAACAATTGCGGCGCATCCTCTGAGAGCGATTGCAAAGCGGAACGGCCGGCGATTATCTCTGGGATCTCGCCATCCGCACCGATCACCAACAAGGCCGCGGACGGTGTTCCGGCGTCGATGCCGACATAAGAAACCCCTGTCACCCCCTGTGACTCAATGGTTGCCACGCTGTCGGTGCGCACGGGTGTTTCAGCGTCAACTTCGACCCTGACAAGGATGGTGCCATCCCGTTCAGGCGTTAGACGCACATCAACGACCTGCCCAACGGCAAGGCCGCTAAACCGCACATCAGAGGCATTGTCCAAACCGGAAACCGAGGAAAATCGGATGTCGTAATAGGCAAATTGGCGGTCGAGTTCCGCTTGTGCGAACCACAAGAAGAACGCCATGATGCCCACCAGCCCTGCAAGGGCAAAGGCACCGATAAGCACGAAGTTTGCGCGAGTTTCCAATAGATTAACCCTCCAAAATTGTGCCGCTCTGTGCTCCAGAGGCGGCGGCGCGCGCGCGCGGTCCGTGAAAATACTCGTGGACCCACGGGTGGTCGACGTCCAACATTTCCTGCATCGTTCCCGTCACCAATACCTTGCGCTCGGCAAGGACTGCAATCCGGTCACATGTCGCATGTAACGTATCCAAATCATGAGTTACAAGAAACACGGTCAAGCCAAGAGAGTGACTTAGGCCGCGAATAAGTGTGTCAAAGGCTGCGGCACCAATAGGGTCAAGGCCCGCAGTCGGCTCGTCTAGGAACACGATCTCTGGATCAAGCGCGAGGGCCCGCGCAAGACCCGCCCGTTTGCGCATCCCCCCTGACAATTCAGAAGGGTACTTGTCGCCCGCATTGTACGGAAGACCAACCATCGAAATCTTTAAATCGGCCAAACTGCTGCGCGTCTCGGGGGCAAGCCCTTTGATGGCGCGCATCGGGACCTCGACGTTTTCGCGCACTGTGAGCGATGAGAAAAGCGCGCCATCTTGGAACATAACGCCCCAACGCGCTTCAAGCGCCGTGCGGGTATCCTCATCAGCCGTCAACACATCAACGCCAAGGACGTTCACGCTGCCCGCTACTGGTTTTTGCAATCCGACGATCGAACGCAGCAATACCGATTTACCCGTCCCCGACCCACCCACAACGCCCAATATCTCACCGCGTCGGACATCAAGATCAAGGTCCTCATGCACCACATGGCGGCCAAATTGATTGCGGATGCCGCGTACGCTGATAATCACATCGCTTGAGGTGTCTGTGGTCATATGCCCATACTCGCAAAGAAGATCGAAAAGACAGCATCGGCCACGATCACGGCAAAAATCGCGGTGACAACAGCATTAGAAGTCATGCGCCCGAGCGACTCCGCATTGCTCTCAACTTGCATGCCCGCGTGGCATCCGACGACGCCGATAATGAGCGCGAAAAACGGTGCCTTCACAAGGCCGACCAACACGTGATTAACGCTTGTTCCCGAAACTAGCCTCGTCTTAAACATCTCAGGCGAGATCCCAAGATCAATCCACGCCATCAGGGCGCCCCCGAACAACCCCGAAATGTCAGCGATCAGCCCAAGTATAGGAAGCATGAGCAAGAGCGCCAGAATACGCGGTACAAAAAGCACCATCGCTGGGTCCAAGCCGAGCGTGCGCATCGCATCGATTTCTTCGCGCATTTTCATCGAACCAATTGCGGCGGTGAAAGCAGAAGCGGTTCGGCCCGCCACGATGATAGAGGTCAAAAGAATGCCCAACTCGCGCAAAATCGAAACCGCAATCAGATCAACAACGAACACTTCGGCCCCAAACTGTTTAAGTTGGGTGGAGCCTTGAAAGGCCAGCACGACCCCAATCAAAAACGCCATCAGCGCGACAATTGGCACCGCTTTTAAACCGACCTCCTCGCAGTGATGCACAAGCGCGGTCAGGCGAAACTCGCTTGGATGTCGTATTGCACGCCCAAGTCTGTGCAGAAATATCCCCAAATAACTCGTCAAAGCGAGCAAGAATTTCACTCCAGAGACGACGCGCTCCCCTATCCGCGCCAGTATTTCACGGAAAAAGGGGGGCTGAACAATCGGGGGGTCCGGTTGCGGCATTGCCGCTTCAACGCTCTTGAACAGACTTGCGGCTTCAGCACTTGCGCCGGAAATTACAAGATTCTGGCCGCGGGCTGCTGCCTGAGTTTGCTGTGTCAGTAAAAACCACGCGCCGCCTGTATCAAGCCGCTCTAGTCCCGAAATATCGACTTTCAAAATCTCGGGTTGGCACTCAAAAACGGCCATCGCCTGTGGTAGAGTATAGATGGTGAGATGACCCGAAAGGTGAAACTCACCCGTGGCACCCCCGTCAGAAAAACTTAATATTTGCTGCTTGGCAGTATTCATATGTCTAGGCTCATGCCGCGTCCCTTTAGGGATTTCATCGCGGTATCCGATTTGCAATTTGTGTGAGCCTAATACCTATTTGCTCGCGATGAAAGGATTCTGCAAAATCCAGCCGTATCCCAGCTCCTGTCTACGGGGCTGACAGCGCGGATGTTATGCTGTCTTATAGTTTCAATAAGGCATCGAGTACCGTTTTGGCCAACTTAAGGGCCATATTTGTTTCAAAGGCAGACGCATGAAAATTACCGCATTAAAAACGTATTTGGTGGAGCCGAGATGGCTCTTTCTTAAGGTAGAAACGGATGCAGGGATTAGTGGCTGGGGCGAACCCGTTTTGGAGGGGCATGCCGAAACGCTTGCTGCCAAAATCGGCGAGCTTGAGGACTTTCTGATCGGGCGGAATCCGTTGATGATCGAAGATATTTGGCAGTCGATTTATCGCAACGGATGCTATCGCGGTGGCCCGGTTTTGATGAGTGCCATTGCCGGAATCGATATGGCGCTTTGGGATATTAAGGGGCGTTATCACGACGCGCCCGTCCACGCGTTGCTAGGCGGAAAAGTGCGCGATTTTATTCGCTCCTATTGCTGGATTGGTGGCGATCGGCCGCAAAATCTTGAGGTTGAAGCCGCGGCCCTTATGGCGCGCGGTTTTGATTGCACCAAACTAAATGCGACCCGTGAATTACGGATGATTGATTGCTATCGAGAGGTGGATCGTATCGTCGCGCAAATGGGGGCGTTGCGCGATTTTGTCGGCGACAGAATGGACATTGCGCTTGATTTTCACGGGCGCGTGCATGTTCCCATGGCCAAGGTTCTCCTCAAGGAACTCGAACCTTTACGGCCAATTTTCGTCGAGGATGTTGTCGCTTCAAGCCAGATCGATGCGATGGCTGATTTGGCGAAGTTCACCTCGATTCCCTTGGCCGTCGGAGAGCGTTTGCACTCTCGTTATGATTTTAAACGGGTGTTTGAGACCCGCGCGGCAAGCTTAATCAACCCAGACACGGCGCATGCGGGGGGGATCTCAGAAATGGTTCGCATTGGGCATATGGCCGAGGCTTATGACGTAGCCATTGCCCCGCATTGTCCGCTAGGCCCGATTGCGCTTGCAGCAAGCCTGCAAGTGGATGCCGTCTGTCAGAACGCAGTCCTTCAGGAGCAAAGCCTTGGCATGCATTATAACGGACCCGTGGACATGCAAGACTATCTGGTGGAGGGCACGGGGTTTGATCTGAGGGAGGGCTGTTTATACATTCCAGAGGGACCGGGTTTGGGGATTGAAATCAACGAAGAATTTGTGGTTAAACAAGCGCTTAAAGGTCATAAATGGCGCGCGCCGGAATGGCGGCATGCGGATGGGTCTGTTGCCGAGTGGTAGATAGTCTTGCGGGGGAATGCATGGACAACGTGGCGCGGCTTGCCGGAGTATTGGGCGAGATTAAAGTGGATTGGGCCGTTCTAACGGGGGCGGATTCCGTTTGTTTTGCCACGGGGCATGTCGTGGGCATTGAGATCGGTTTGAACCCGTTTGCTGGTGGTCCAACGCTTGCATTTATTGGCCGCGATCAAAGCGTCGGAATTGTTTGTGCCAATATCGAAGGGGAGCAAATCAGGGGTGTGAATTATGAAACGTACCGCGGGTTTGAGTGTGCCGTGACGGATGTCGCGGCGAATTTTCACAGGGCTGTTCTGGCGATGGCCAAGCGGTTGGGTGTCTCTGGGAAATGTGGAATTGAGGCGCGATCCCACCCTGCGACTCTGAACGAAATTCTAGGAGGGGCGAGTGTTTCAATAGACCACGATCTCGCACGGCTTCGGGCCATCAAGACACCCCATGAAATTGAAAAGATGCGCTTTGCCGCGCTTTGTGTCGCCGCTGGTCAGGATGAAGCGCGGAAGCGTTCATCCGTCGGGGCGAGCGAGCTTGATGTCCTAAATCGGATACGTGCTCGGATGGAAAATATGGCGGGCGAGCGCTGTGCGTTTGCGGGCGAATACCTCTCTGGTGTGACGCATACCGCGACGCTCGGCACGCAGCCCAGCAGTCGCGTTTTACAAAAAGGCGACCCCATTATTTGCGATCTCGGCCCACGCGTTCACGGATACTGGGGCGACAGTTGTGGGTCATTTGTTGTGGATGCTACCCCAAGTGAAGCGTATTTTCGCATGTTTCAAGCTTCCCGAGAGGCGCTTGATTTGGCGATCTCCGAAATTCGCCCAGGTTTGAAAGTCAGTGAACTTGATCGGCTTTTGCGAGCCTTCATGCAAAAGCAAGGGTATGTATATCCTCATCATTCTGGGCATGGTATCGGGACTTCTGTGCATGAATTTCCACGGATCGTCCCAGATGAGGACGCCCTACTTGAAGCAGATATGTTCCTGATGGTCGAACCCAGCGCATATGACCCTGAAGTTGGTGGCGTGCGCTGTGAATATATGCTCCGCGTCACCTCAACGGGCAGTGAAATCGTGGCGCCATTTGAGCTGAATCCCGTTTTGGGCGCTTAGGTGCAGGGAGGTTTGAGAGCTGAATAACCCAAGGCACTATAGGGCCAACCGACTCCACCCCCAGATCACCCCAATCAGGATGGGTTGGTGGACGAGATAAATCGTGAGACTATGTCGACTGGCCCAGCGAATTTTTTTCAAAAAAGAATTAGGCATGGTTTCCGGTGACGGACCTGCTGAAATGAGTCCGAATTGCCTCGCCAACCTTGCGGAAAATATGCCCGCCAGAAAAGGGGCAAACCAAGGGAAAAAGGGTTCAAAATCCATTGACGGGCGCCACTGCGTGGACAGGCCGATCCATGTCAAAATAGGTGTGTTTAACGCCTCGGTTCGGAAAAAGAAGGGGAGGACGAACACAAGGACCGCGGCCAAAAATACGAGCACGAGATTCATGCGCAAGAACAGTAATCCTGCTAAACTTGAAACAGCAATGACGTGGAGAATTCCAAAATAAATGAACTGGTCGGGAACTGCGATGTAGGTTGCGAATGTAATCACGAGGGCCGCTAGACCAATGATTTTAAGTCGACGTAGAAAATCTGGCCATCGAATAGTAGGAAAATGCGCAAGACTTAACCCAACGCCCGAGAGAAACAAGAATGATCCTGCGACAATCCTTGCGAAGGTCAACCATGTGCTTTGAGCCATTGTCCCCTGTGCGAGGTATCCAAACAATTCCAAATCATATGCAAAATGAAAAACAATCATGCCGACCAAGGCTGCGGATTTTAAAGCGTCCACAGTCGCAAGCCGTGCCGTCGGTTGGGATAGGTTTGGTTTAGGTGTCATCACGCTATCCTGCTCCGCACTATATTTGGTGTTAAAAAAAGGGGGTTAAGCCAATTCGAACCACATCATGATGCCAATTGCGAAAACCGCAAACGCCATCAACCATAGTATGACACGGCAGGTTGTATCTAGCTGAAAATGTCGATCCAACCCACGAGAATGGCAGATGTAAGTCCACGTGCTAAAAGGTTCATCGGGCGCGTATAATAACTTTTTAGCGCGCGAACCGTACGTGAGCCCCAACTGCGCGTTCAGCTCTCACCTAGAAGCGCTCCGATTTCTCGATCAACGGCATCTCGGCGCGGTCCCTTCGGAAGGCTTGCCGCCAGTCCCCGCAACAGTTTCACCGCATGCGCGCAAACGAGGTTGTCGCTCAAAATGTATTCTCGGCTATCTCCATGCGCAATTTCTAACAGGCTGGTGAAGGTCAGTGTCGGCGTATGAACCCGACTTGGAGAAAGGTCGATATCCTCTGCCTTGATCGCGGCCAATTCCTGAAGAGACGCATGTAACCAGTTTAGGCATGTACAGGCGGTGTAAGGGTCGTTGACGCCAGGCGATAAGGCGCGGGCGATGATCTCGACCAGTTGCTCCGCCAGAAAGAGTACATTTTGGGATTCCGACTTTCCGACCCCCGTTGCAAAACAGGCCCGAAGTTCCCCTATGAGTTTAGTCGATAGCGCCCCTTGGCCCCAAACCCGTAACGCGAGGTTCCGTGGGTGCGTGAATGTTCCGGGCATTGCCAAAACATCGATATAAAGATCGTTTTTGGACGCCAAGCGTTTGATTTGGTTTAAGTTTACGGTTTGAATATACCCCGTGCTTAATAGCGTTACCCCCTCGGAGGCCTCACTACTTGCCTCTTCAAACCAAGCGTTCTGAACAGACTCCTTGTCCGTCGTCGCAGTTGATGCTTTGCTAAGTCGGATCAATTCGTCCCGCAACCGGCATCCAAGACTATGGCAAAGGTTCTCAAGATTGATCATTTCGGGAACGTGGTGGATGAAAAAGATCATCGTTACCACCGAGGCAAGGGTCAGTCCCAACGCGACCAAAACAGAGAAAACGGGTACAAAGTTTGCACCGGAATCGTCAATATTGTGCACAGACCGCAGGATCATAAGTGCATAGACAAAGGTCGCAATCAAAATACCCAGACTAAACTGTGTGCCTTTATCCCGCATGAAATTCCCAATGAGCCTTGGCCCGAAATTTGCCGACGCAAAGGAGACCGCAACGATTGTCATCGAGAACATCACGCCCGTTACAGCGATAACGGACTGTGCGATGACCGCCAGCAGCGACCGCACAGCATCTGCATTGGACGTGACCAATCCATTGGGCAACGAAAATGGCAAATAGTTTGGGTGCCGATCTAAAGCCTCAGTCCCAGTTGCCAATAACAAGGCGGCAACCATCATCACGCTCGGTACGAACCAATAGCTTGCGCGCGTGTCCTGTAGCAGTTTGCGAATGAACGCCATATTGATCGGAAACCTTCCTCAAAAGCCTACGGGTATCACAGTGTAAGGCTCGATAACATTAGGTGCTATGCACATTGTAAGTGAACGAGAAACTAGCAGGGTCTGGCATGAAAGGCGAATTCCAAAATAGCTTAATGTGTTGGTGTCGAACGAACCCGACGTGAAGCGAAGAGGGCGACCAACAGTGTTTAATCCCGAGAGTCGCCGCCCATCGTATCTGCCGCAGAGTAGTCCGTATTACCAAGCTTTTTGCACGCGTCAAAATAGCCTTGCGCGCTTCGGGGATTAGGTTTGGATGGCCCAAGAGAGACCGAGAACCCGTCATAAGTTATGAATCGAGGTCTTGGGTTTATTCGTTGCCCCCTCGCATCGTAGCCGTTGCCAGTGCTGGGTCCTCAGCGGCAAAACAGAGACTCCATGCCCGCGAAGTTTCGGGAAGCCGTGGCAACTGACTGGCGAGGTCGATGTCCACACGGCTTCATGGCCACAACGGGACAAACACGCTGACGAAGGTGTGTTCGGATGTGGAAAAGCCCCCGCTGAGGTGGATTTGAAAGGGGGAAGGCGTTTAACGCGGCGTGCAACACAATGGTTGGGGCGGGAAAAATCCGTACTGCCTACGGTGCGGCGGAACGGTCGGATACCTCCTCCTTTAGCATTGTCGTTTACGGCTTGATGGTTAAGGCCACATGCCATGAAGCGTTCGCCCCATTTTTCTACTGGAAATCTGCACCGCAGGCTTATCTGCAAAGCCAAGCAAGCCCCCAACAATCGCTTGTCGCGGCTATGTGGTAGATCGAACCGCCGTTTGAGCGTAAATCCAGCCATCCTTCTGGCGGCCAGCGTCATCCCAAACTCTTCCTTTTAGACAATCCCCTGTCTATATTGGAAGTAGAACTGCGGGTTGAAAAGCTTAGTGAGATCAAAAAAAACTGGATCAAAACGTGGTTAAAACGGCCGTCTCTGTGTCTCCCCTGCCAATAAAGTCATTGCAGGATTTCTGAAGTCGCCAATGATCAATTTTCAATAAACAACCCATGATGACGCCGCAAGCGCGCTGGGCGCAAAGACTTCGTACCGTTTCTGTCCACTCCCCAAGGGAAACGGCATCCAAGCTAGGGAGCCGATATGATGGCGGCGCGGCGTTTTCTCTTGGGTACGCCGTAAGTCACGAGGGGAAGGAACTTGAATGCGGGCCCAAGTTCTGGACAATTCTGTTCATTTCCGCGACCCGTTCGCTGTTTGAATTCGCAATCGTTCCATTTGCATTCCAAAACGAGTTTTCAAAGCCAACGCGGATTTTTCCACCCAGTCGCAGTGCCTCAGTAAGGCATGCGGTTTCCTGTTTGCCAAACGCACAGACCGCCCAATCAGGCGCGGTTTCGAATGCGCCGAGCCACTGCGTAAAAATACCCAAGTCTTGGGGTGTGCTTTCTTGATGTTCGGAATATCGACCCAAGACGAAAAGCACCTGCAGATCGTCCGTGGCCAATGCTTCGTTCGCGAGAAGGTCGGATAAAACGCGCAAATCGTGCGCGTCATAAAGGATGTGTTGCACCGAAATATCTGCCTCTTTGCATTTTGCGTAGAAACGGGTTGCTTGGGGAGTGTCGCCATCGGAAAGCATTTCGGCCAAGGAGATGGATACGCATTTCGGTTGGACCGCGTCAACGAGTTGGCGTTGTTGCGCGGCGGTATATCGGCCGACCGCCTCGGTGGTGATCTGGCACATCATATTTGGCACGGCGTTGTGCATTTCCGACAAGAGTTCGCGGTAGAGGCCCGCGTCGAGTACGTGATGCCCATGGGCGTCTCGGACGTGCAAATGCGCTCCTTGCGCACCGGCCGCATGGCAAGCAACCGCTGTGGCAACGGTTTCCTCCAAAGTAATGGGGAGGGCAGGGTGATCGGCCTTGGTTTTGCGCGCACCATTTGGAGCAACCATAAGGCGTGGGAGTGACCTCATAGAGCACGCGCGAGGGCGGTTTGAAGTTTGGTGACGATCTCGTCGATGTGGGTATCTTCGAGTATAAATGGCGGGGCGAGAAGGATGTGGTCGCCTTGTTTGCCGTCGATGGTACCGCCCATCGGGTAGCAGATTAGACCTGCGTTGAAGGCTTCTTTCTTTAGGGTGGCGTGCAGGCGACGCTCGGGGGAAAACGGCTTTTTGGTCTCGCGGTCTTCGACCAACTCAATGCCCCGAAACAAGCCACGGCCACGGATGTCGCCGACGTTTGGGTGTTGCGCGAAGGCATTTTGCAGGGCCGCTTGCAGGAGGTCGCCCTTCACGGCACAACGTTCGACCAAGCCACCATCGGTGAGTTTTGTGAGGACCGCCAAGGCGGCGGCACAGGCGGTTGGGTGGCCGACATAGGTGTGGCCGTGTTGGAAAAATCCGCTGCCATCCTCAATTGCGGCATAGATTTTGGCGGAGCAGAGCATCGCGCCAATGGGTTGATAACCCGCACCAAGGCCCTTTGCTACGGCGACGATATCGGGGTGAATGCCTTCATGTTCGCTGGCGAATATTTTGCCAGTGCGCCCCATGCCGCACATGACTTCGTCCAAGATTAGCAACACGCCGTATTGGTCGCAAATCTCGCGGATACGTTTGAAATATCCTTCGACGGCGGGCACCGCGCCAGCCGTTGCGCCAACGACGGGTTCGGCGACGAAAGCGATCACGGAGTCTTCGCCCAGACGACGGATTTCGGTCTCAAGCTCATTGGCGACACGCAGGCCGTAATCCAGCGTCGTTTCATCGTCGTGTTTGCCGCGATACTCAAAACAGGGGGAAATATGGGTGGTCTCAACCAAGAGGGGCGAGAAGGGCGCGCGCCGCCATTCGTTGCCGCCTGTGGCCAGCGCCCCAAGGGTGTTGCCGTGGTAGCTCTGGCGTCGTGCGATGATGTGGCGGCGTTGGGGTTGGCTGATTTCCACGAAATATTGGCGGGCCAGTTTCAGCGCGGCTTCCATGGCTTCAGAGCCACCAGAAACGAGGTAAACACGATCAATTCCGTCGGGGGCGTGTTCAATGAGTTTGTCGGCCAATTGCTCGGCGGGATCGGAGGTAAAAAAGCTGGTGTGGGCAAAGGCCACGGCATCGAGCTGTTTTTTGATCGCATTGGTGACATCCGGGTCGCCATGCCCTAGGCAAGAAACGGCTGCGCCACCAGACCCGTCGAAATATTGCTTGCCCGTGGTGTCGTAAAGATAGACGCCTTCGCCTCGTGCAACAGTGGGAAGATTTGATTTTGTATGCCGCGGAAATACGTGTGACACGCTGTGGTCCTTTAATGAATCATTTGTCCGCATTGAAACATATGTTTCCCCTCTTGACTAGGTATGAAACAAATGAAACGTTCGTGAAAATCATAATTCTGTCTCAAGGGGGGATTCATTTTTGCAGTCGTCGTTTGAGCAGCAGTTATCGGGGAAGTATGCATCACTGAGTGCCAAGTTGAAACTGGCAGCGGATTACGTCGTGACGAATCCGGTGGATGTTGCCACCCGAAGTTTGCGGGCGATTTCCAAGGAAACGGATCTATCGCCAGCAACGTTTTCGCGTATGTCGGCGGCGCTGGGCTATGACAGTTATGAGGACCTGCGCGAAGTTTTGCGGCGGTCGTTTGAGCAGAAAGCAGACTCGTTTTCGCAACGGGTCGAAGTCATGCAGCAACGCCATGATGAGGGAGATCAGGGGTTTTTGACCCAGCACATCATGGACAGCACCAGCAATTTACAGCAGCTAGAAGCGGCGATTGACATGCCCACGATGGAGGCCTGTGTTGAGCGGTTGCATGATGCGCGCAGCGTTTTGGTGCTGGGAGCGTTGGGGTCGACGGGGGTTGCGGAATACCTGACGTATATGGCCAGTTTCATCGCTGAGAATTGGTCGATGGCCAGCCGAATGGGGGCGTCGCTGGGGAGTGGGCTAGTTGGCCTGTCGGAGCAGGATGTGTTGATTATCATCACAAAACCGCCCTTTGCCAGCAATTCAATCAAGGCCGCGCGGGTGGCAAGCGAGGATGGCGCCTTTGTGGTGGTGATCACCGATACGCACACTTGTCCTGCTCTTGCGTTTGCCTCGGCGAGCTTTATTGTCCCAACAAAAAGCCGTAATTTCTTCTCATCCTACGCCTCTACACTGGTGCTGTGTGAGATTATGATCGGCCTTCTTGCGGGGCGGGCCGGAGCGCCCGTGCGTGCGAGAATTACCGAAGTTGAAAACAACATTCGTCGACTCAATGAAGTTTGGGGCGAGTGAAACCTACGAACACATCAATAAAGGGAGAAACCTGATGCCCAGTGCTTTGAAAGTGTCATTTGAGGCGCTTGAGGTGGAAGCCCTGTTAGCAGCAGTAGCGTAACGGGCGTATATCACCCAACGGGCTGCGCGATTTGCCATTTGGTCAATAAGGGCCGCAAAGAACACGGTTTTCGATGCTCCGTCGAATCCACTGGCGGGTTTATTTACAACATCAACACCATTCGCTCTGTATTTTCCGCTCACCGTTGTGGCACGCGCCGATGCGGGCACCGCGACCTTTTGACGACCTAAAGGGCAAGCGCGTTAATATCGGCAACCCCGGTTCCGGTCAGCGCGGCACGATGGAAGTGCTGATGGATGCGAAGGGCTGGACCACAGACGATTTTGCTTTGGCCGCCGAGTTGAAGGCGGCAGAGCAATCGGCTGCTTTGTGTGACAATAAAATCGACGCGATGGCGTACACGGTTGGTCACCCGTCGGGTTCGATCCTAGAAAAAACCACAACCCGTGACTTTGCCTTTGTAACGATTGATGGCCCTGTTGTTGAGGCGCTTATCAGCGAAACTCGTTCTGTCACACGGCCGTTATTTCTAGGGGCATGTATAGCGGGAATGACGCGGACGTAACCACATTTGGTGTTGGCGCAACATTTGTGACGTCGACCGACGTTTCGGATGAAGCTGTGCATACAGTTGTGAAATCCGTGATGGACAACATCGAAGAGGTCAAAAAACAGCACTCAGCCTTTGCGAGCCTTGATCCAAAGGAAATGGAGACAGCGGGTCTGTCCGCTCGCCTGCATGACCACCCGAATGCGGCCAGTAATAAAAATATCAGCAATAGCAGGACCTCAGTGGGACTCGAATATGGTCATAAAGACATTGAAAAATCGTACCTTAACGGAAGAGGAACTTCAAAACTTTGTTGCTTGGTCTGATGCGGGCGCAACTAATCCGGCGGCCTATTGCTTGCGGGCGTTGCCCCCGCGTTCATATTGCATTGGTCGACTAGGCCTTTGATCTTGTTGGGGCAATCACAGTCCTTTACGGCCTAATTTTCTATCAGAAGATCGTCGATGTGGGCAGCTTGGCGGACGACGTTGACAAGTGGCTTGGGTTGGTCGGACTCTTGATCCTGTTTGAGGGCGCCTGCCGCGCGCTTGGGCCTGCAATGGCGATTATTGCCACGATCTTTCTGGTCAATATGTTTTTCGGGTCCTCTCATTTCCTCCCCGATGTCATCCGTGGAGAGGCGCATCCCTGCAAAAGGCGATGAGCCATATGTGGATCACGTCAGAGGGCGTTTTTGGCATCGCCAATGTTTTGACAGCCGATACCTAAATGACTCCTTTGATGAAACGGGTCGGATTTTCAGCTGAGAAGGCGGGCGCGGTTGAAGCTGCCAGTTCCGCCAACGGACAAATCATGCTGGTCATGGGAACTGCGGCCTTTTTGATGGTAATACGCGGAGATTTCCTATGTAGAGGTGATTAGGAGAGCATCTCAGATTGTTGCCTTGGACGGCGCTCAACTTGATTGCGACAGAACGGGTTTATGACGAGGTTTTGCGTATCGCGGCCAAGACCAAAGCCAGTTTAATTGTTGCGGGCGCCCATAAGGCCGATCTGAAGGACAATCTGCTTGGCCCCAACGCAGCACGTATCGTACGCCATGCCAATTGCTCGGTTTCCGTTGTTAGCTAATTGCGTTTCAACTCTTCGGCCAAGAAGTCATAGACCATTCGAATACGTCGGCTTGTTGCAAGTTCCCGATGTGCAACGAGCCACATGGGGAACGTCAGGGGTTCTAAATCCGCCAGAACCCGTCGTACTGTGGGGTCGGCATCGCCGATAAACGCATCCAGAATACCGATGGCTGCACCTTCTCGCACCAGTTCCCACATCACCAAGTAGCTTTCAGTCATCAGCGGGAAATTAGCCTCGGTCAGGCCCAGACCCAATGTATTCAGGCCTTTCATCATCATCCCAGAGTGGTCCAAATTGATAAAATCAGCATGGCGCAAGTCATAGGGTTTCGTTGGATGACCAAGCTTTGCGATATAGGCGGGGGTCGCGTAGAGTCGGGCCTCGGCGTCACCGATTTTTTTGGCGATCAGGTCAGGCTCGGTAGGGCGAAACGAGCGGATTGCGATGTCTGCTTCGCGCCGCCGCAAATCGCTGGCTTGATTGGAAACGACGATCTCGACCCGAATGCCCGGTTCCAACAGTCGCAACTTGGCGATGATCGGGGGCAGCAGAACCGTAGCGTAGGTCTCGCTGGCGGAAATGCAAATCGTGCCTGCTATCGCCTGTGATTGTCCAAGTGCTGCTAGTGACACGCGCCCCGCCGCTTGGCCCATCTCGCGGACATGCTCGAGGAGTTCAAGCCCGCTGGGCGTCAGGGTCAGGCCGCGCCCAACCCGTTGGAACAGGACAATTCCCAGTTCCTGTTCCAAGCCGTCAACTTGCCGCCCCAACGTCGGTTGCGACATGCCAAGCGCACGGGCGGCGGCAGAAAGCGAGCCTTCTTCGGCGGTCACGAGAAACGCCCGCGCCTTGTTCCAGTCAAATTTTACCGCCCGCCAATCCATACATATATGCATATCAGTATTAGATAATTGGTCAATACGCATTGGTTAGGGTGTGGGTTATCTAAAGGCAATCGACGCTCTATAGTAATTCACTCAAAAAGGAACCTGACATGCGTGCCTATAGCTATACCCGTTACGGCCCTCCGGACGTTCTCAACCTCATCAACTTGCCAACGCCAACACCCAAAGACACTGAAGTTTTGATCCGATCCTATGCAACGACGGTCAGTAGCGGCGATTGGCGGGCAAGAACGCTCACCGTACCCGCAGGCATGGGCTTGATCGCCCGCTTGGTGTTCGGAGTTTTTCGGCCAAGGCAGCCAACCCTTGGCACGGAATTGTCAGGTGTGATCACCGAAGTTGGCGTCAAGGTGACGGAATTCAAAATTGGGGATGCTGTGATTGCTTTTCCGGGGGCGGCCTTTGGTGCCCATGCCGAATATTGCGTGATGCCACAGGATGGGAAAGTGGTGTTGAAACCGGAAAGTATGAACTTTGAGGAAGCCGCCGCGCTCTTTTTTGGGGGCACCACGGCCTATGATTTCCTTGTCAATAAGGCGCGGCTTAAGGCAGGCGAAAGCATCTTGATCAATGGCGCTTCTGGGTCCACGGGCACAGCCTTTGTGCAATTAGCCAAGCATTTAGGCGCGGAGGTGACCGCCGTTTGTAGCGGCGCAAACGCGGAGTTGGTCCGAAGCCTTGGAGCGGATCATGTGATTGATTACACCAAAACCGACTTTACCACCACCGCGCGTAAATTTGACATGATCGTCGATACCGCAGGCACTGCCCCATGGTCGCGGGGGCGGCACGCGCTCAAGCGTGGCGGGCGGCTGGTTGTGGTCAACGGCAGCCTGTCGGACATGATCTTTGGCCCCCTACGCGCACGACTTAATGGGAAGCGGTTGGTCGGTGGGGTGGCATCGGAAAATGTGTCGTTGCTGCGGACGTTGACCGCATTGGTTGTGGCTGGCCACTTTCGTCCCGTGATTGATCGATCTTATTCCTTTGATCAAATGATCGAGGCGCACCGACATGTGGATACTGGCCGTAAAAAGGGAAACGTGGTCGTTGTCTTGGTTACGCAGGAGCCAGCCATAGGGTAAAATAGGGGGAGCCGGTTCTGTAGGAATTCTAGACTCGCGGGGAAATTTTTCGGAATGATCCTTGCGCTTATGAACTTTGAAATCATACAGTTTAAATGCCGGTAGTGGCTAGGACCGGCGGCACGCCCCAAGGCTGTACTCATCAAGAGGATCTCGCCATGACCCGTCACGCAACCGATATAGTCACCTAAACTGAGGCAATTGCAAAAACGCAAACCGTGGAAGGCATCATTAGCGACGTCACCTCGGAAATGGGCCCTGTGATCAGCTATTTCACAGATATAACCACGCGAGTGGCCGCGCAGATATTCTCGTTGGAAGGAATATTTCAGGTCGCTCTCATTTGCTTCACGGTTCTCGCAGCTTTCCTAGCATCACGTTTTTCAAGACAACTGTTAGCGCGAATTTGGCCGATGGCCGATGACGAAAAAGTATTCATGAAACATGTCTTTTTGGTCATCAAAAGCCTCATCGTTCCAATTGTCTGGGCCATTCTTTTGTGGGTTGGGCAGGCCGTATTACAGGCCAGCGGACATCCCAGCGATCTCGTCCGTATTCCTGCGACGCTCCTGCAGGCATGGATTTTAATCCGGCTTTTTTCAACCTTGGTCCGCGATCCATTTTGGTCGCGCGCTTTTGCAACGACCGCTTGGGTGATCGCTGCGCTCAACGTTTTGAAACTCCTGAATCCCCTCATCGGTTTCCTCGATAGCCTCGCGATTAACATGGGCGATGCGCGCCTTTCGCTCTTCACGGTGATCAAGGGCGCGGCAATTCTTGTTTTGTTGATCTGGATCGCGTCTGTTTTCAGCAGGTTCGTTCAGTCCCGTCTCAATATGTCCAAGGATCTGACGCCCTCTGTCAGGTCCCTGATTGCTCAAGCCGTCAAAATCGGTTTGTTTTTTACGGCGGTGATGGTTGCGATGAACATCGTTGGTATTGATTTGACGGCGCTTGCGGTGTTCTCGGGGGCGTTGGGCGTTGGGTGTAGGTATCGGGTTTGGCTTGCAGGCCATCTTTAGCAACCTTGTGTCCGGTATCATCATGTTGGTCGAAGGGAGTATTAAGGTTGGCGATTTTGTTGAGCTTGAATCCGGACTGAGGGGGGAAGTGCGTGAAATCAACACCCGCGCAACACTTATCACCACCAATGACAACATCGATATCTTGGTGCCAAACTCGCAATTTATCAACAACCCCATGATGATCTGGACGTTGCGCGATAGCATCCGGCGTATACGCGTTCCATTTGGTGTCGCCTATGGAAGTGACAAGGACCTTGTGAAAAAGGCCGCCCTAGAAGCTGCCAACGCGACCCCTCATTTGCTCTCAGGGAAGGGCTCAAAGCCGCCGGAAGTTTGGCTGATGAAATTCGGTGAAAGCAGTCTGGATTTCGAATTGGTGGTCTGGCTTACACCACAGGCGGTCAAACGCCCAAGTACTGTGGTGGCTGCATTCAATTGGGAAATTGAAACGGCCCTTCGAAAATATGGAATCGAAATGCCCTTCCCTCAAAGAGATTTGCACATTCGTTCGGGGAGTTTGCCAATTAAATTAACGGCAGCAGATACATCGCAAGATAGCGAAAAGTGAGGCCTAATGTGCTTCAACTGACGTGCCTGTTGCGGGTGGTTTCATCAGCAATGCACCAAAGGCAAGGCTGGCGAACAATCCCGTAAGTATGAAAAAGACGTCAATAAAGGACAGCACAGTCGCTTGTGCCTGAATCCGCCCCGCCATTTGAACCAAGGCCCCCGTCGCGCCATCAAGCCCCCGCGAGGTTAAGTTCGCGGCCATGAGATTGAGTTGGCGCAAAACCTCGTCGTTGGCCCAATTGAGCCCTTCAGAAAGGCGTGCATAATGCAAGCTGCTGCGCTCCGACAGAACCGTGTTAATCACAGCAAGGCCAACAGCGCCGCCAAGATTGCGCATGAGGTTATACAGGCCCGAAGCCCCCTTCATTTTGCTGGCGGGCAAGGTGCCGAGCGCGAGGTTGTTGATCGGCACCATACACAACATCAAGGATGCGCCGCGCAGGATTTGGGGCCACATTAGTTCTTGGAAGTCCCATTCGGCGGTCATCCCTGTGAGCATCCACGTCGAGCCAGCAAAGCCCATGAACCCCACCAAAAGGAGGAAGCGCAGGTCAATTTTCGACGAAAGCATGCCCACAATTGGGGCGCTGATAAACATCGCAAGGCCGGAGACAAACACGGTTTCGCCGATCATCAAACTGTCGTAGCCACGGATTGACGCCAGATAGAGCGGGTAAAGATAGGTCAGCCCATAAAGGCCAATCCCCATGGTGAAGCTAAAGATCGAACCCACCGCGAAATTCGGGTCTCGGAAGGCTGAGAAATCGATGAGCGGTTCCTCACGGGTAAAGGCGCGCCAGAAGGTCACGATACCGCCCACAACCATCACCACGGTCATAATCACCACTAAATGGTCGTCAAACCAGTCATTGGCCGCGCCTTCTTCGAGCACGAATTCCATCGCCCCCAGAAATGCCGCCAATGCCGCAAGGCCCCACCAGTCGAACTTGCCAAAAAGCTTCCAATTCGGGCGGTCAAAATCAATGAGCGTCCACGCCCCAATTGCAACAGCAATTCCCGGAATGACATTGACCAAAAACAGCCAGTGCCACGACATTGTATGGCTCAGATATCCGCCAATCGTTGGTCCCACTGTCGGTGCAAGCGTCGCAATTAAGCCAATGATCGGCGATACAATGTTGCGTTTGGAGGGTGGAAAAATGGTAAAGGCGGCAGCAAAAACGGACGGGATCATCCCGCCGCCCAAGAAGCCTTGCAGCGCGCGCCAGATGATCATTTCGGTGATCGTAGTTGATGTCGCGCACATGAAACTCGCGGCGGTAAAACCCGCGGCGGCGATGGTAAACAGGACCCGTGTCGACATCATCCGCGCCAAAAATCCCGACAGCGGAATCATGATAACTTCGGCAATCAGGTAGGAGGTCTGAACCCAGCTGATTTCGTCGGCGCTTGCACCCAAACCCGCTTGGATATCGGGTAGGGAGGCCGATACAATCTGAATGTCCAGAATGGCCATGAACATCCCGAAAACCATGATGAAAAAGGCGATAATGCGCCGAGGAGTGAGTTCAATCGGTGCTTCGGGAAGATCTGTAGACATCCAAGTTACTCGGCTTGTGCTATCGCAGAAGCATGCGTGCCAGTGCGATTATCCACTTCGACAATCGCCGACAATCCAGCCCGCAAATGGCCCGTCTGCATGACGGCATCGGGGATATCAATCCGCACCGGAACGCGTTGCACGATTTTAGTGAAGTTACCCGTCGCGTTGTCTGCGGGCAGCAGGGAGAAAACAGATCCCGTCGCAGGAGAGACCGAAGAAACATGGCCTTCAAACACTTGGTCAGGGATGGCATCAAAACTGATGTGAACCGTCGCGCCCAAAGCGATTTCGTAAATCTGTGTTTCTTTGAAATTCGCCTCAACATATAAATCGTTCATCGGTACGAGGGCCGCCAAAAGCGCTCCGGGGTTTACCAGATCGCCAACTTCCAATGTGAGGTTTGCCAGTGTCCCATCAGCGGGGGAGCGCAAAACCGTTAAGTCCAGATTTCGTTGCGCTTGCTTTACGGCCAGCTCAAGCTCATGTTTCGCGCCGTTGGCTTCGGCCTGTTGGGCATGGAGCACCCCGATTTGGGCTTTGGCATTTAGAATGGCAGCGTTTGCATTGGCGAGCGAGGCGGTGGTTGTTTCAAGGGCTTCGGTTGAGGAATCTAGCTGGGCTTGGGATGCTACTTTTCGCGTGGCCAATTGTTGGGAGCGATCCCACTTGGATTTTGCCGCACGCACTTGCGCCTCCGCGACGGATTTCATCGCCTCCGCTTGGGCAACGCCTGCTTCGGCGGCGGTGATTTGCGCGCCAAAACGGCCAATGGTTTGGTCCGCCGTCAAGACGCGTTCTTTGGCGAGTTCCAAGGCAAGGAGGTAATCTCCATCATCAAGGCGCACCAGAACATCGCCAGCCTTCACAATGTCATTTTGCTTTACGGAAACTTCAGAAACATAGCCCTGCACACGACTGCTAATCAACGTTGTATCCGCTGTGACATAGGCATCATCGGTTTCGATCATAAATCGGCCCGACGTCCAGTAGGTGTGGCCAAAATCTACAATCCCAGCAAGCGCTCCTACGGCAACCAAGGCCAGAACCACCCGCTTTACAAGGCGTTTGGGCGGCTTTGTTTCCGTGGTTTTCTGAGTTTCCAAATCGGGTGTGACGTCGATTTTGTCAGTCTGTGCAAGGTCTCGTTCGTGACGTGACATAGGGTTTATCCTTGTTGCCGATGGTGCAGATGCCGAGCAGACAGCTAAATCGCACCGTTCGGTTCGATTTAGCACCTAACCCCCTGCGCGCTCAATTACAAGGCTTTATCAAACCGTTCGGTTCGATTATGTTGAGACATGGAAAACAAAACCATAAAGCCACGCCGCCATGCCGCCGGACGGGATCCCGCCAAACGCGAAGCCATTCTCATAGGGGCGGCGCAGGTTTTCCTGGACCGCGGATTTGATGCCGCCAGTGTCAACGACATTTGCCGCGCGGCCGATGTTTCAAAGAGCACGCTGTATGTCTATTTTGACAGCAAGGATGACTTGTTTGAATCCCTGATCGAGCACGAACGGGACCGTGTTTTTGCTGGTTTAAGCGAGTGTTTGAAGGAGGAGCGCCCCCTGCGCGATAAACTGAAGGACTTCGTGTTTATTCTAGCAAAAATCCTTTGTTCCGACGAGGTGATCCGCTCACAGCGCGCCATAATTGGCATGGTCGAACGGATGCCCGAACTTGGCATCCGATATTATGACGGCGGTGCAATGCGCATGCGCCTCCTTATTTCGCAATTTCTGGACTCAGAAGTCGCAAATGGCACGCTTGAAATCGAGGATACAACGCTTGCAGCCTATCAGTTGATCGAGTTATCGACGGGGGGTGTGTGGCGCCAATGTCTTTTCAGCAAGGTGAAATACCCACCGCCCGCTGAAATCCTTCGTAAGTCCTCAAGCAGTGCTGTTGACCTTTTCCTCGCGGGCTACACAAAGCGCTAGTCACTGTTGGGCCTGTGCCAAAAAGTGACAGGGCCGGATGTATTAATCGATCAAGCCGATACAGAGGGCCTGAACCAAGCCAATGGCGCCGGCAATGGGTTTGAATTGACCTGTGGATTCATTGTCGACGATAAATGCGAGCGTTGAATTCTTGGCCAAAGGACTTTCTAGGGAGTCTGTGATTGCGATAATTGGGCGGCGACGCAAATAGGCATCGCGCGTAATTTCGAGGACCGGCGGCGAGTAGGGCGGAAAACTGATACAAATCAGTAAGTCGTCTTGCTTCATGTTTGCAACTTGTTGAGCGGCCATTCCCCCTCCAAAATCGAGCATACTGCATTGCCGCTCCGAGCGGGATATTCCGTAAGCAAGATATGTTGCAATCGGTCGTGCGCGCCGAAGGCCAGCGATATGTATGTGCGAGGCTGCGTTGATCATGGCGACGGCTTTCGCAAGGTCATCCACCTGCGTGTTCTCACGAACGTTTTCCAGTGAAGCAATTAACTCACTGATACAATTGTTAAATATAAGACCCATATCGGCACGAAGATCAGAACTGTGCTTCTCCTGATAGACTTCGGCCCGTTGATCAGGAGCCCCTTCAATTAGACGGACGCGAAAGACACGCTGTAACTGGGAAAACCCATTATAGCCAAACTCTTTTGCAAACCGGATGAGGGTCGATGGCTGCACGCTCACCTTTTCTGCAATGGTCACAACTGTATTCAATGCAAAGAAATTTGGCTCCTCCAGCGCAGAGAGGGCGATGCGTTGCAGGTGTGGAGTCAGACCATCAAATCGATCTCCGATTCGCGCTCGCAACGCGTCATATGTCTCGTCGAGGCCCTGTGTATTTTTCTTTTCCATGGCAAAGGGTGTCTGAAAAAATATTCCTTTTCAAGGTGAAAATCAATAATTGAAAGAATATTCAGTTTTTTATTGACTTAGAAAGAAATTTTCGTTCAGTCTATTGAATATATTTTCTATTATCTGGTCAGGGATGAGAGTGGCCGGTGAAACAGCGCAAAAGCGCGACGAAGATCGGGAGGAACAAAATGTCTAATTCTAACTTAACACGGCGACAGTTGCTGAAGACGACGGCTGCGCTTGGAACGACGGGTGCATTCTATGGCCCATGGAAACATAATCGCGTTTACGCCGCCGCGACGGACAAGCCGTTTAAGGTTGGTATTACGTCAGATGCCAGCGGCCAATATGCGAACTCGGGTGCCAGCGATCGTCGCGGTATCAACATGGCTATCGACGAGTATAATGCAAAAGGCGGCGTATTGGGGCGCAAAATCGAGGCAATTCACATTGATACCGAGACTACGGCGGCGACCGGAAGCCGTGTGGCGGAGCGGTTGATTAATCGCGAAGAGGTTGGCTTCTTAATTGGGGCCGTCAGTTCGGGCGTCGCCAACGCGATCAGCCAAGTGGCGCAAAAGAACGGTGTGATCTATTTCAATACGAACTCCTCTTCGCCTACTGAATCAGGTGAAAATTGCCACCGTGTGAAATTCGTATGGGACGGGAATGGCACCAACTTTGCCAAAGCGGCCGTCAAAAATTCAATCGACCGGTTTGGCGATCAATGGGTTCTTTTGACCAACGACTATGTTTGGGGCCACAATACTGCCGCCGCCACACGCACCTTGTTGGAGCAATATGGTGGTACGGTTATCGACGAAATCTTGGTGCCACAGGGAACGCGCGACTTCTCGGCGGCCCTTTTGAATATCCAGCAGACCAATCCCAATGTTGTTGCCGCGGCCATCGGTGGCGACGATCAAAAAGCGATGCGCCAGCAGGTAGCCCAGCTTGGTATGGGGGCAAGCCCCGCGTGGATTAACAACCAGCAGGACTGGCCGGATGTCTATGGTTTGCCGCTCGACAACCTCTTTGGGGTGTTTGGGACGACTTGGTATTACAACCTTGATTTGCCTGGGGTGACCGACTTTGTGAAGCGGTATCAGGAGGCCTATCCCGATACGCAGATGCGTGTTCCGGGCAATGTTTTCTATAATGGTTACATGGCGATGAAGAACATGCTTGATGCGATGGAACGTGCGGGCACCACCAATAATATCGCGGTGATCAAAGAGCTTGAAGGTCATAAAATGCCGGCACTTGAGCGTATGCAGCATCACGATGCTTGGATCGATCATGCCACCCATCAGGTGCAACAGACGATCTATCTGGCGACGGCCAATACCGCGTCGGACAATCCGGACGACATGTTCGAGATTCTCAGCAACGTGCCGCCGGAGGATGTGCGTGACGCCGAGGCCGAAGCAAAATGCGTCCTAGAGCCTTACGAAGATACGCCTACATTTGACACGTAGAACCAAGAGCCGCGGTCAGGCACTCTGGCCGCGGTTCCCATAATCAAACCCAAAACGGACGCTTTATGCTCAATCTCGCACCACATTTGTTCAACGGACTAACCCTCGGTCTGTTGTTCGCGCTCATCGCCTTGGGTTTCACGCTGATCGTTGGCGTGATGGAAGTCATCAACCTTGCCCATGGCTCCCTGTTCGCGTTGGGAGCCTATTTTGCGCTGTCGATCATCGGCGGTGAATGGATGGGTGAAACCGCGTTGGGGGACTGGTGGCAAACCCTCCCTCTCTCGGCCAAATACATCGCCGCCTTGATTTGTGCGCCTTTGCTGGCGGCCCTCGCGGGTATGGTGCTTGAGTTGGCCCTCAGGCGCACTTATGGCAAAGCGCCCCTATATGGCTTGCTGCTGACCTTCGGCGCGGCTTTGGTGATCGAAGAGTTGATCCGTCTGGGCTGGGGAACTGGAGAGAAATTCCTACCGCTCCCAGAAGCGATCAACGGCGCCGTTATGATGGGCGGGCTTATCTTTTCAAAATACAAACTTTTTGCAGCAGCTTTCGCCGTCCTTGCCATAGTCTGTGTTTGGCTTTTTCTGGAAAAAACACCCTATGGGGCGATCATTAAGGCCGGAGCGCACGACAGCGAGATGGTGCGGGCCTTGGGCTACGATCTTTCGCGGCTGCGCTTGTTGGTCTTTGGGTTTGGCGCAGGGCTTGCTGGTTTGGCAGGCGTGACCATGGTGCCCATTTGGGGGCTTCGTCCGCATGTCGGTGTCGATGTGGTTATTCCGGCCTTTCTGATTATCGTTTTAGGCGGGGTTGGCAGCTTCTGGGGATCGGTGATTGCTGCGATACTGGTGGGCCTTTCTGTTGGAATTACAGGGGCTTACGCGTCGTCTTGGTCCATGATGTCTATGTATATTTTGCTCATTCTGGTGATCGGGTTTCGTGCCCGAGGCCTGTTTGGCAAGAAAAGCGCGTTGGAGAATTGATCATGGTTACACTGTCCGATATTTCCCGCCGCTCAAGCCAATGGGTCACCCCGCAGATCGCCTTTTTTGCCGTCTTTATGCTGAGTATGCCTCTGTGGATTGGCCCGATTGGGCTGTATCAGTATATCGGTATCGAGATTGCAATTTGGATCATTTTCGCGCTCGGGTTCAACCTTTTGTTTGGCTACACTGGGCTGCATTCCTTCGGCCACGGGGCGTATCTTGGTGTTGGAGCTTATGCCTTTGGACTGTTTCAACATCATGTCGGGGTTAGTCTCGTGGGGGGGCTTTTGGCATCGGTCGTCGCCGCAGCCGTCGCAGGCGCATTGGTCGGGGTTTTTGTCTCCCACCGACGCGGCATTTATTTCGCCCTGTTAACCATTGCCTTTGGACAGGTTTTTTGGTTCGGGGCCATCAAAATGCACGTCCTCACGGGCGGCGAAGACGGGCTTTTGAACATCCCCCGACCGCCGCTCAATTTGGGAATTGTACGTTTTGATTTGAGTTCCAACGCAAGCCTCTATTACTTGATTGCCGTTTTAACGATTGTGATGGTTGTGCTGGCATGGCGGGTGGCCAATTCGCCTTTTGGGCGGGTCCTTCAGGCCATCCGTCAGAATGAAACCCGCGCCTCCTTTATTGGTTATGAGGTTTGGTGGTTCAAATGGGCGGCCTTCACCCTGTCCGCGATGATTGCTGGGTTAGCGGGAGGATTGTTCTCCATGGCACAGGAAAGCGCCTATCCGGATGTCATGAGCCTTCATCAGTCAGGTTTGATTGTGATGATGGTTTTGGTGGGCGGCGGTCTGGTGAACTTTTGGGGTCCCATTCTGGGCGTGATGCTCTACTTCATCGCCCGCGATGTGTTGGGGTCGATCACCGAGACATGGTTGCTTTGGTACGGGTTGATGTTTGTGGTGATGGTCATGTTCAAGCCCGAAGGATTGGCCGGTGCCTTGGCCAACTTGGGTCGCCTGAAAACAAGTGCAGATTTGCCTGCTAAACCGATTAAGGAGCAAGTCTGATGGCCCTGTTTGAAGCAAGAAATATCCACAAAAGATTTGGCAGTCGCGTCGTCTTGGAAGACATATCCCTGTCGTTTGAAGAGGGGCAGGTGAGCGGCATCATGGGGCCCAATGGCGCGGGAAAAACCACATGTTTCCATTGTCTGACCGGGCATCACAAACCCACACGGGGCAGCATTGTTTTTGACGGAGAGGACATCACTGGCAAGGCTCCGCAACGCATTGCGCGCAAAGGTGTATCGCGCTCGTTTCAGATGATGAACCTCTTTGACGACAGCGCGGTGATTGAAAACATAATCCTTGCGCTGCCAGATTTTCGCCGTCGCTATGCCCAGATTACCACCTCCGTTTTCGATGATCGGGCGTTGCTGGATCAAGCTTTGGAAGTCCTCGATCAGGTCGGGCTTTTGGGGCATGAATGGCAACCATCGCTTTCGCTCTCTTATGGTAATCGTCGCGCGCTAGAAATTGGCGTCGCTTTGGCGGCCAAACCGCGCATCGTCTTTTTGGACGAACCGACGTCGGGATTGGGGGCCGAAGCCACACGGCAACTGGCGGAATTGATCGGAAAGTTGCGTAAAAAATATACCTTTGTGATGATCGAACATGACATGCGGTTTCTTTTTGAACTCGCGGATAAAATCTCCGTAATTCACTGGGGTCAGGTGATTGCAGAAGGCACACCCGACGACTTGCAGTCCAACAAATGGGTTCAGCGTTCGGCGTTGGGCGAGGTGGCATAATGCTTGATATCGCAAATATTGAAACGTTCTATGGGGAATCTCAGGCGCTCTTTGGGGCGTCGCTTCGGGTAGGCGAAGGCGAGGTTGTTTCGTTGTTGGGGCCAAATGGGGCAGGAAAAACCACAACCTTGCGTTCAATCCTTGGGTTGACCCCGCCGCGCAATGGGCGAATATCGTTCGACGGTCAGGACATCACGCGGACTGAAACCTATAAAATTGCCAAAATGGGCGTTGGCTGGGTACCCGATGATCGGCGGGTTTTTCCTTCTTTAAGTGTGGCGCGTAACCTTCAGATAGGTATCAAGAAAACACGCTTCAGGTCATGGAAAATGGATGAGATGTTCGATATCTTTTCCGCCCTCGAATACCTCATGGGACGCGAATGCGAAAATCTGTCTGGCGGCGAGATGCAGATGGTTGCGATCTCGCGGGCCTTGCTCGGCGCACCGGGCCTCGTGTTGTTTGACGAACCCAGTCAGGGGTTGGCCCCAAAGATCGTTCAGGACGTTCTCAAAACCGTAACGCGGCTTAAGAATGAGGGCATTGCGGTGTTGATCGTCGAGCAAAACGCCTTGGCCGCCCTTGAGGTGTCGGATCGGGCCTATGTGATGGATCGGGGCCGCATTATTCACGAGGGTCCCGCACATGAACTGCTGGAAAATGCCCCGCTTAGACGTAAATTGATTGGAATGTGAAATGGTTGCGATGCTTGAGGTCAAAGGTCTTCAAAAAACCTATTATAAAGGACGGTTAAATCGCACGCCTAGCTTCCAGCTGAGCGCGGATTTCACAATTGAGAAACCGTCGATCGTGGGCATGATGGGGCCAAATGGCTCTGGAAAAACGACGCTGTTTGAACTGGTGACAGGGTCAAATGCCCCAACGAGTGGGCACGTGAATGTTCACGGGAAAAACATCCACCAAATCCGAGCGGACGAGCGCGACCGCCTCGCGATCCATTACCACCAATCCTATCAGGTGCGCAGTTTTCGCTCGTTAAAACCAAACGCCCTGATGAAACGCGCAGAGTCCGATTATCCCATGGTTCATCTGTTTGATGAGCCGCAGTTCAACACCCAAGATGGCTATATCGGTTTCATGCTGGATTTCTTTCGAAAACTACGATCCGAGGGACGGCTTGTGTTGTTGTGTGTGCACCCAAACGAGCGGTTTCACCTCGAGATTTTACAAGAGATTTGCGAGGAATTTATCTTTGTACAGAAGGGGGTTGTGACGCAACATTCAAGTTACGAAGAGGTGCTGAAATACGAACCTGCGCGCGCCTATCTTGGCCAGTTATTGAACGAGCGTGCGGCATGAGTGCGACATTTGAAAAAGCCGCGTTTGCGCTGCCCGTTGAGAGTGGCGACGTTAAAACTCGCTGGCAGGCTGAGGGTTTCACCTTTGGTATTTTCCAAGATGTTGCAGGGCAGGAATGGAATGATTTCGTTCATGATACCGACGAATATGTGCTGGTCGCACAGGGAACGCTCACGATTGGCGTTGGGGATGAGGTTGCGCAATGCGTCGCCGGGGACCTCGTCCGTATTCCGCGCGGAGCCGTACATTCGCTCAAAACGACCTCCATAAATGGCAGTATTTGGTATTACGGCTATGGCCGTTGGAAGCAAGCTTGATGTCGGAAGTTGAACATAAAGCCGCCCTCGTCGGCGCCGGAATGATTAGCGTTTATCATTTGCGTGCATGGCAGGCTGCGGGGGTTCCCGTTGTGGCGATTTGCGACATTGATCGGGAATCCGCCCTAAACCGTGCGCGTGAATTTGGAATTTCACACGTATATGATGACGCCGAACAGATGTTTGCCGATGGCGGCTTCTCCCTCGTTGATATAGCCGCATCGGTGACGGCGCATGACAGCGTCACACGCTTGGCGGCGGATCATGGCGTACATGTGATCTTGCAAAAACCAATGGTCGAAACCGTCGCCGAGGCCGAAGCCCTTGTCTCATATGTCGGCGAGAAAATCCGTTTTTGCATCCACGAAAACTACCGCTTTCGTCCGCATTACGTGACTGTGCGCCAGTGGATCAACGAGGGCCGCATTGGAGACGTACGCCATATTGCCATGTCGTGCCGTGGATCGGGCCTTTGTCCAAGGGAGGGGCAGGAGCCATTTTTGGTGGAACGCCAGCCCTATTTAAAAGGCTTTAAACGCAACCTCGTTTTTGAAACGATGATACACCACCTCGATGTGTGTCGTGCCATCGCTGGCCCCTTAACGGTTGTGGCGGCGCGGTTAAACAGACTGGCGTCGGGATTGCCCGGAGAAGACACGGCCTCGATTTTGATGGAAGGCAACGACGGTCTGATTGTGACCGCCGATGGGTGCATCTGTGCGCCCGGCTATGCGCCTCTGCATGGGGATCGCCTTGAGGTGATCGGTAGCACAGGCACAATTATGATGGATTACAACCGCGTATTTATCGTTGGCGATGAGGGAAATGCTGTCGAGGTAGATCTTCTGGGGCGCTATCAGGAAGGTTTTGATACAGCAACACGTGCCTTTGTTGAGGGAGTGCGAGATGGCACGCCCTTTGAGACAGATCGCTTGGATAACCTACAGACCTTGCGTTTAATGGAAAGCGTCTATGATGCCGCTGGCGTGGAGATTGAATGATGGAACCTAGTCCAACACTAACTCCGGAAATTGATATTCCTGCGCTGGACGGCTTGTTCAATGTGCAGGGGTTGCGGGTGTTTTTGCCGGGTGGCTATGGCGCTATCGGGGAGGCGATCAGTTGGGGGTTTGCCCGCCACGGCGCACATGTCGCGATTGCTGGCCCCAACGCGACCAAGGCGAGTGCGCTGGCGCAGAGAATTCGCGACAGTGGTGGACTGGCTGAGGGGTTTGGCATGAACGCCCGCGACACCGCCCAAATCGCGACAGTAACCGATGAAGTGGCCGAAACGCTGGGCGGCATTGATGTTCTGGTCAACTGTGTCGGCATCAACAAAGAGCAAAAGTTTGCCGATGTGTCGGCGGAAATATTTGACGAGATGTACGAGACAAACCTGAGGTCTGCGATGTTCTTGTCGCAATCGGTCGCGCGTCATCAGATTGCTGCGGGAAAAGGCGGGCGGCAAATTCATCTTGCATCGGTGCGCTCGCAATTGGCGCTGCGAAATCGCGGGTATTCGGCCTATTGCGCGACCAAAGGTGCCTTGGTGATGTTGGTCAAACAGCATGCGATGGAATTGGCACCCTACGGGATTACGGTCAACGGTATCGCCCCGACGTTTATCCAATCTGATCGTATCCGTCCGCACCTTGAGCGCGCAGAATTCAGGGACTTTATCCTTGAGCGTAACCCATTGGGCCGCATCGGCAGTCCTGTCGAAGTGGTGGGCCAAGTCATTGCTCTCGCGGCACCGGCGGGGAGTTATATCACGGGGCAGACAATTTACGTGGACGGAGGGGTGACGGCGAGCCAATGAAACATAATTTACGCAGTGCACGCTGGTTTGATGCCGATGATCTTCGGGGTTTTGGCCATCGGTCGCGGATCATGCAGATGGGGTATGGGGCCGAGGATTGGCAGGGAAAACCGGTCATCGCGATCCTGAACACGTGGTCGGATATCAATCCCTGTCACGCTCATTTCAAGCACCGCGTTGAGGATATTAAGCGCGGGATATTTCAGGCGGGCGGGTTCCCGATTGAACTACCCGCCATGTCCCTTTCCGAGAATTTCGTGAAGCCCACAACGATGCTGTATCGCAATATGCTGGCGATGGAGGTTGAGGAACTATTGCGGTCGCATCCTGTGGACGGGGCCGTGTTGATGGGGGGATGTGACAAGACAACTCCGGGTCTGTTGATGGGCGCGATCAGCATGAACCTTCCCGCCATTTTTGTGCCAGCGGGACCAATGTTGAGTGGCAATTTGAGGGGCGAGGTCTTGGGGTCTGGCTCCGATACATGGCGGTATTGGGACAAAAAACGCGCGGGTGAAATTGACGACAAGGAATGGCAGGCCGTCGAGGGCGGCATCGCCCGCAGCTATGGCCATTGCATGACAATGGGCACGGCCAGCACGATGACCGCGACGACCGAGGCCTTGGGCATGACCCTGCCGGGGGCGTCGTCCATTCCCGCGCCTGATGCCAACCATATTCGCATGTCTGCGGAATCTGGACGCCGGATCGTCGAGATGGTGCGCGAAGATCTCAAGCCATCGAATGTGTTGAGCCGCACGTCGTTCGAGAATGCAATCAAGGTTGCCATGGCGCTTGGGTGTTCGACAAATGCGATCATCCATTTGATTGCCGAGGGGCGGCGGGCAGGGTTTGATATTTCGCTGGCGGATTTTGAAGCCGTCAGTCGCACCATTCCGGTTTTGGCCAATATTCGCCCCTCTGGTGAAAAATACCTGATGCAGGATTTCTTCTTTGCGGGTGGACTTCCCGCATTGATGGCACGGATGCAGGGCATGCTTGATCTGGATGCCAAGTCGGTAACAGGGCGCACAATCGGCGCGGAGATCTCGAATGCCGAGGTCTGGAACGATGACGTCATCCGCCCGCTCGACAACCCCGTTTACAAAGAGGGGGCGCTTGCTGTTCTACATGGCAATCTTGCGCCCGATGGCTGTGTGATTAAACCCTCGGCCTGTGCACCAAAGTTTCTAAAACACCGTGGTCCGGCCCTTGTTTTTGACAGCTATGCCCAAATGAAGGCCGAAATTGACGCGCCCGGTTTGGATGTCACTGAGAACACCGTGCTCATTATGCGTGGCGCAGGACCGCAAGGAGGGCCGGGGATGCCCGAATGGGGGATGTTGCCGATTCCGCAAAAGCTTTTGAAGGCGGGGGTGCGCGACATGATCCGCATATCGGACGCGCGGATGAGTGGAACGAGTTATGGCGCTTGCATCCTGCACGTCGCGCCAGAAGCGCATTTGGGCGGGCCGCTGGCATTGGTTCAAACGGGCGATATGATTGATCTGGATGTAGATGCACGCCGCATTTACATGGAAGTTTCCGACTCCGAGTTGGAGCATCGCCGCGCCTTGTGGCAGCCCCCTAAACCCAAGTTTGAACGCGGATATGGCTGGATGTTTGCCCGCCATATCACACAGGCCAATGAGGGCTGTGACTTTGACTATCTCGAAGCCAGTTTTGGGGCAAATCCGCCCGAGCCTGAAATTCTATAATCCATTAATACGCAAGTTAGGACGATAAAAATGAGTGATTTCATCCCTAAAATTCTGATCGGAGGCACGTTTCGGACCACAACCGATCTGGCTCCGATTGATGTCATCAACCCCTGCACCGAAGAGGTTTTGTGGCAAGTACCGTCCTGTGATGCGAGTCACGTTGAGGAAGCCCTGAGCCACGCCCGTGCGGCATTGAAAACATGGTCGGCGGTTCATGGTTGGCAACGCGCGTCAGTGCTGCGGGGCATTGCCGCCGCGATGACGCGTCGTAAGGATGATTTGTCTAAGGCGCTCTCGTTGGAGATCGGGCGTCCGCTGTCGCAAGCTGAGGGCGAAGCAAACGCCGCGATTGAACAGTTTGAGTGGTTCGCAGGCGAAGCAGAGCGTCTGTTTGGTGAAACCATCCCGTCGCGCCAAGGCGGGCGATTGGTGATCGAAAGCGAGCCGGTTGGCATCGTCGCGGCATTTACGGCGTGGAATTTCCCGATCAATTTGGTCGCGCGTAAAATTGCCCCGGCTTTGGCGGCGGGCTGTCCGATTATTTGCCGACCGTCCGAGCAAACGCCGATGACCTCCACTATAATTGCGGAATGTTGTGTCGAAGGTGGCGCGCCCGCAGGCGTTGTGCAGCTTCTACAGGGGCGCGCCGAGAATATTTCGCCAGCGCTGATGGCCTCAAACGATGTGCGTAAAATATCGCTAACGGGATCGACCCGCGTGGGCCAGATGCTGATGGCGGAAGCGGCAAAAACCGTCAAGCGCACCTCGATGGAATTGGGCGGCCACGCGCCCGTTATTGTCTGCGAAGACGCGGATATTGATGTGGCAGCAGAGCTTTGTGCCACGTTCAAGTTCCGAAATGCCGGACAAGTTTGTATTTCGCCAAATCGTTTTTACGTGCATGCTTCCAAGGCCGAGAGGTTCATCGAAAAGATGGTGGCATCGGCACAAGAGCTGGTCGTGGGCGATAGCCAGGATGCCGCAAGTACGATGGGGCCGATTTCGCTCGCCTCCCAGCGGGACCGTATCGAGGCATTGATTGCGGATACGATCAAAAGTGGAGCCAAGTTGCGGACGGGAGGGGGGCGTCCAGCCCATTTAAATAAGGGCTATTATATTGAACCAACGGTGTTTTCCGATGTGCCTGATGACGCCCGAATAATGTGGGACGAACCCTTTGGCCCCGTGGCACCCATTGCCACATTTACCGATCTAGACGAGGTGATTGAACGCGCAAATTCAACGCCTTACGGGCTGGCAGCCTATGCGTTTACCGGAAGTCACAAGGCGGCGGAAACCCTTTCCAAAGGGCTGCACGCGGGCATGGTTGGCATCAATAATTTCCTTGTGGCCCATGCCGAAGCACCTTTTGGCGGCGTTGACCATTCAGGCAGTGGACGCGAGGGCGGGCAGCAAGCAATCTATGATTACCTCAACACCAAAATGACGCATTTTACGTGGTGAACCGATGCCCTTTGTAAATCCTCTAAAACAGAAATGGGCAGATGGGAAGGCCGTGGTGAACGGCTGGATCTCGGCTCCTGGCATCCTTTCCGCCGAAATTATGGCGCGGGCTGGCTGGGACTGTATCACTATTGATATGCAACACGGAACGGCGGATTATCGTGATTTATTATCGATTTTACCAGTCTTAGGGCAAACGGACACGCCCGCATTGGTGCGGGTTCCGTGGAACCGACCGGAAGATATCATGCGGGCGCTTGATGCGGGGGCGGTTGGAATTATTGCGCCGATGATTGAGAATGCCGATGACGCGCGGGCGTTGGTCGAGGCGTGCTTGTATGCACCTGACGGGGCGCGTAGCTTTGGCCCTATCAGGGCGCGGTTGGCCTATGGCAACAGCTATGCGCGTGACGCCAACCAAAATATACTGCCGATAGCGATGATCGAAACCAAATCTGCGCTCGACGACCTCGACGCCATCTTGCAGGTGGAGGGGCTTGGAGCGGTTTACATCGGACCCGCAGACTTGTCGTTGGTGCATGGGTTTCCACCCGGATTTGATCGCGAAGAGCCTGAAATGCTTGCCCTTTTGAGCCACATTTTAGCTCAGGCCACGAAGTTTGGTGTGCCCGCGGGGATTCATTGTGGCACGCCAGCCTATGCAAAACGAATGGTTGCCATGGGGTTTCAACTCGTGACTGTCGGCTCTGATATGCGATTTATGGAAGCAGGAATTGCGCAGGCCTTAGTGGAAATGAGAGCGCCCTAAGTGCCTGCTGCTCCAAACGGAATTATGTTTTTTGGTCAACAAGGCGTTGAACCATCGGCGCAAAATGCCAAAAGTCGGGCGTTTTCATATCTTCCCGTTTACCCGCGTCGTCAAGATAGCGAACGGCGATAATATCTTTCAAATTTGGATTTCTTTCGAACTCAGCGACTTCCTCAACGCTCATCGGTCCGCCCTGCAAATGCAGTGTGTGTACTGAAGCGGCACTGAGACGCGAGAAATATTCAGGTTTTGTCGCGCAGAGATAGCGTTTTGCAGCCACATGGTAGCGGCAACAATCGGTGATAACGGTCTGAAAAAACCGCTCAAGCACCTCGGCACCGGCGTCTTCGTGGTGACGGTCTTCGGTGTCGTCTGGACTGTAGGTGCCAAATTCGCTGGTGAAATGGCCGATGTCATGCAGGAGCGCAGCCACGATGATTTCTTCCGATTGCCCGTTTTGCTCGGCAATCGTGGCCCCTTGAAGCATGTGTTCGCCCATTGTCACAGGCTCACCCAGATATTCCTCCCCGCCGCGACGATCAAAAATGGAGCCAAGGAAATCCACGATATTTCCCGCATTTAGGGTCTCGATTTCAGGTTTCATTCGGCGGCCTCCAAAATAGGGGATCGAAGCAATGCGTTATAGGTTGAACGCAGCCCGTCTTTATCGGCATAGCACCCCTGAAGCCAGCGGGTACCTTCGCCCGAATACCCCTTGCGGGCATGTAAAACGCGGGTGTTATCGACGACAAAACTCTCGCCGGGGGCGAGGCGGAAAGTGACCTCCATCGCGGGGTCGTCAATGATTTCGGCGAACCGGCGATAGGCCGCGTAATAGAGCGCCATTTTATCGAACGGAACATCGGTAATGGCCGCGAGTGAGCGGTTGTTGAAGCGCACGCCAATCAATTCCCCATCGGGGGCAAGTTCGATCATTGGGCGGCGGGAGGTGAGGCAAACGCCTTCCTCGCCCGCGTATTCAAATCGGGCACAATGATCGGCCAACACATCAAAATACGCCTCGTTTTCGTCGCGCAATCGTTGCGCGGCGGCAAACCCGTCAACAACCATGTTCTCGCCCCCTGCGGCGGAACTTTCGAGACAATAGAGCACCTGAACCGTGGGCACTGGATCGCGGTAGGGATTGTCGGTATGCGCCTGAAGGCCAAGCCCCGTGAAGGCGAGATTGGTTGGGTTTACTTCTGTGCGCACCTCGAAATGCTTGCCGTAATTTGTTTCACGCACATAGCCAAACAAATCGACGATTTTGTACAGTGCACCATGTTCAATCGGCCCGTTGGTTATTTTCCCAAAACCAAGTTTTGTGACCAATCCCAACCAAATGCGGAGCGCGTCCTTGTTGCTGGACAGTTCCGAAAAATCACCAGTGGGCACATCGGATTTTAGGGCATTGTTCCAAACTTCGATGCCTGCGTTGGTCCAGCCACGTTTGCCAATTTGGGCGCGGTCATAGGCATTTGTTTCCAGACATTCCAGATCGTAAGTGAGCGTTTTCTGCTCGGGGTCGAAATCGACCTGAAGGCCACCGCCGCTCAAACGCGCGTCTGTGATGCGGGTTTCGGAAGGCAAATCGCTGAGGGTAATTAGCTTTTGCCCATTCCCAACCGCGCGAGTTTCGGGATCGGTGGCATTATCGCGCAACCATATCGCGTGAAAGCGGTAGGTGCCGGTTGCGGTTTCCAATTTTAGAAACGTGCCGAACGGGTCGACGCTCACTTTGGTCATATGAAATGCTCCAGTTGCAAAGATTTTCAACGACAGCATTTCAAAAAATTGACATAAGTTCAAATTAGAAAAATATACTCTGAGCATCGGAATAATTAATGGAAAACAGCAGACTTAAGTTGCCGCCGCTTGAATGGATACGTGCCTTTGAGGCTGCTGCGCGCTGTGGAAGTTTCACGGCTGCGGCGGGGGAAACAGGCCTGACCCAATCGGCCATTAGTCAGCGTATCGGGCATTTGGAAAAGCTCCTTGGGGCTAAATTATTTGAGCGGCGTCCTCGCGCAATTGCTCTGACTGTAGAAGGTGAGGCGTGGTTGCCGCACGTGCGTTCGGCGCTGAGCAGCTTACAGGACAGTTCCGAAGCGTTGTTTGGTGCGCGGCGTGGGAGGGTGACGATTTCGGCGAGCCTGTCCGTTATTGACCTGTGGCTTGCGCCGCGCCTTCAACGGCTCACCGAAAAGACGGCAGCACAAATATCGTTGCAAACCATGGTTCTAGGGGCGCATAGCGTGCCGCAGGATGAGGTTATCCGCATTCGCTATGGCTCGGGTGACTGGCCGCATTTCTATACGCACCGGCTCTATTCCGAGAAAATTACGCCCGTTGTCGCGCCCGAATTCACACGGCGGGAGGACCCGTGGACAAGTTGGCCACGGATCACGGTTTCGGGGCCGCGACCAAGTTGGAATGACTGGGCGGATCAGTTTGGAATCCCCACCACGCCGCTGCCCGTTCTGCGCCTTGATACCTATGCTCCGGCGCAGACCATTGCGCGGGCAGGGGGCGGTGTTTTGCTGGCATCGCTAGCTTTGTGCGAAGCCGATCTTAAGGCGGGAAATCTTGTGCGTGTGTCGGACGATGTGCTCGCCCACCATGAAAGCTATTGGATGCTCGCGAGTAAGGAGGCCGTGACGAAACCCCAATGGGACGACCTTGTTTCTGCGCTGAAATAGGGTGCAGAAGACGTATTTCTGACGATATGTGTGGGCAGGATTTCCCAAAACGGTCATAACTCCACAATTTTCATGGATTGTTGTGGGTTTTAGGTGTATTGCTTTGTCAAAACAACAAGGCCGCTAAATTGAAGAAACAACATTCCCATTCCCATCGCGAACTTGAGTTGCTCAATGCCATACGAAGAATTGGTGGCTTTGCCCGCAATTCGGAACTGGCGACCGTGTTGGATGTCTCAGAGGAAACCGTGCGTCGCACGATCAAAGGTCTTTCAAAATCCGGTACCATCGCCCGTGTTCACGGGGGCGCCTATTTGGTGGGAACCCAGAGCGACCCCAGCTTTTTCAAACGCATTGCCCAGAATTCCGACGAGAAACGCCTGGTTGCGCAAGAGGCAGCACAGCTCGCCGCCGACGGTATGACGCTGTTTTTGGATGTCGGAAGCACAACAGCGTTTGTAGCTGAGGAGTTGCGGGTGCATCATAATCTGACAGTCGTTACAAACTCCATTCGGGTGTCGCAAACGCTGGTGGGGCATAACGACAATCGCGTATTTTTACTGGGTGGAGAGATGCAATCGAACGAGCTTGGTGCCTTTGGCTATGTCACCGAAACGCAGGCGCGGCGCTATAGTTTTGACCGCGCGTTTTTGAGTGCGGATGCCCTAAGCTCCACAATAGGCTTTCTGTATTTGGATCCCGCTGAGGCAGATTTGGCGTCGGTCGTGATTGACTGTGCAGACATTACGGTCGCGGCGATGACGCATCATAAGTTCGACAAGACTGCGCCGCACCGCAGCTTTCATCCGAGTGAAATTCAAACATTGGTTGTCGATCAGGCACCTGAAAAACCTTTGGCCACGAGCCTTGAAAAATGGGACGTCGCCTTGCGTGTGTCCAAAAAGGAAAACGATCATGAATGACGCGCAAGATTTCGAAATGAAGCATGCACAGGGCGTGGCTGATATCGCTGCAGAAGCCGCGCGGGGTTATTTTCGCAACCCTTTGCAGGTTGAGTTTAAAGCGGATGAAAGCCCTGTAACGCAGGCCGACCGAGGCGTCGAATCCAAGGTCCGTGCGTATCTAGGTGAGCATTTTCCCGACGATGGGATTTGGGGCGAAGAGCACGGAACCCAGGGCGAAGATCGCGAATGGATGTGGGTTGTAGACCCGATTGACGGAACGCGTTCGTTCCTTTCTGGGAACCCGCTGTTTGGATTTTTGGCGGCGCGTATGCATCACGGAGTGCCCGAAATCGGTGTGATTGGTATGCCCGCTTTGGGCGAAACCCTCATTGGCAAACGCAACGGTGCGGCGACTTTGAATGGGCAGAAAATTCAGACGTCCACCCAAACGTCGCTGGATCATGCGGTATTATATATCAACGAAGCTGATAAAATTTATCAGGCCCATCCGGAGGTTTTCGCAAAGCTAGTAGCGAGCGGACAAACGCGCCGATTTGCCTATGATTGCTATCCGCACGCGTTGGTTGCAATGGGGCATGTGGATGCGGTTGTGGATTATGATCTTCAGCCCTACGACTATTTAGCGGTATTGGCTGTTGTCGAGGCGGCAGGCGGGATTATGACCGATTGGCAGGGGCGCACGTTAACCGACAAATCCGCGTGCCAGCCCGTAATTTGCGCGGCAACTCCCGAGTTACATGCCCAACTTTTGGCGATCGTGAGTATTTCTTAAATGGCAATTATTAGTTTCCTCATAAGCCTCTCTGGCGCAACAATGCTGCTTTTGTTTGCCGTTCGCATGGTGCGAACCGGTATTGAGCGCAGCTTTGGCGCGTCGTTTCAACGGGTCTTGACCCAAAACAAAAGCCTGATGGGCTCAAGCGCGACGGGCGTGGCACTGGCGATTGTTTTGCAAAGCTCGGCGGCTGTCGCGCTGTTGACGGCTGGGTTTGCAGCCAGTGGATTTTTGGCGTTCCCAACGGGCCTTGCCATCGTGCTCGGCGGCGATTTGGGGTCTGCGTTGATCATTCAGATTCTATCCTTCAAGATGGACTGGCTTATCCCAATGCTCCTGGCTGTTGGGGGGTGGTTGTTTGTTAAAACCGACCACAAAAACGGCCGCCAATTGGGGCGTATCCTCATGGGCGTCGCGTTTATTTTGATCTCGCTTCAGTTTTTGCGCGAAGCCGTGACTCCCATTCGGGATAGCGCGTTTTTGCCTGCTATCGCGGACTATCTTTCACGCGATTTTGTCACGGCATTTATCGTCGGGGCGGCCCTCGCGTTTGTGATGCATTCAAGTGTCGCGGCGATTTTGATGTGCGTTACGCTTGTGCAAATCGGCGCTATTCCATTTGACGCCGCGCTTTCGCTCATGTTGGGTGCGAACCTCGGTAGCGCCTTCATTCCGATTTGGTTGACGCGCGGCATGCCGACCGTTGCGCGCAGCATTCCAGCCGCAAATCTCTTGGTGCGAGGCAGTTGGGCTATTCTGGTTTTACTCGGGCTGAATTTGGCCGCCGATCCGACTATGCTGATGTTTACCAGCCCAAGCCAATCGCTGATTTACGCGCATATCGGGTTTAACCTTTCCCTGTTGATTGTTGTGCTTCCGTTCTGCCGCGTCTTGGAACCCGTGCTTCAAATGCTGATGCCAAGTGCGGCGCCTGCGGACAACAACCTCGGTGAACAGGAAGTTGGTTCCGCGCTTGATCCTTCGACCGCCGAGACGCCAACACTCGCGATTGCAAGCTTAAGACGCGAATTGTTGCACATGGTTGGGCTGGTCGAACGTATGTTCAAAAGTGTTCCAGATCTTTATGAAACGGGCGATCGAGATAAGATTCGGGCGGTTCGCACCCAAGATTATCAAGTCAATAAATCGCTCTCGGAAATTCGCTCATTTGTCGCGCATATGCCGCAGGAAAACTACACCAAGGAAGACAAGAAAATTGTGCGCGGACTAATGGATTACGCCATTCGCCTAGAAACCGCAGGCGATGTGATCGCCAAAACAATGACGACGATTGTTGAAGAAAAATACGAAATTCACGCCGAGTTCTCCTCCGAAGGGTGGGCGGAACTTTTGCGGATGCACGAAGCGGTCGTTGCCAATCTGAGGCTTGCCAGCAATGTTTTGGTGTCTGATGATCTTGAGAGTGCCAGACTTTTGGTGATGGAGAAATCCGAGATCAAACGCTCGGAGCGCAAAAGCCGCAAAAACCATTTAACTCGTCTTCAAAATGGGCGCGGCGACAGTTTTCGTTCTAGTGACGTCCACTTGGAAACATTGCGCGCGCTGCGGGATGTGAACAGTCATATCGCGGCCATTGCCTATCCAGTTCTGTATCGAAACGGCCAATTGCTTGAAACGCGGCTCATTCAGGAAATGGACTTACACGAGGAAGATAGCTGACACGGATGTATTGGATGTGGATTCCCCATGGACGTTCCTGTCAAGATTTGGCAAAACTTGGCATGTGAAATCGAAAAGGCCGTCGTCAATGCTCCCCTCCGAACGCCACGCGATCATTTTGCGCGAAGTTAAAACGCAACCAGCGGTCTCAATTCGAATGCTCACTGAAAAGCTGGGCGTGACGCGCGAAACCGTGCGCAAGGATATCGAACAACTGGCTGGCGAGAATAAACTGAGCAAAGTGCGCGGTGGGGCGACGCAAATCCTGACGCGAGAGCCGGAAGTTTCAACGCGGGTGGCGACGAACCCCCTCGGAAAGGCGAAAATCGCCAAACATATTCTTGGGAAAATCCCCGATGGGGCATCGATCATTGTTGATAATGGGTCAACGACTTTCGCGGTTGCACGTCTGTTGCGGGAGTTCCGCACTGATTTGATTGTGCATACGAACGACCTTAGAATTGCCGAACTTCTGGGGCCTGTTTCACGGGAAATTACGGTTTTAGGCGGGCGTCTTGATGTCGCAGAAAACGCGACGTTTGGGCTTGATGCGATGGAGCAACTGGCACGGTATCGCGCCGAATTTGCGTTGATCAGCACGGGCGGTTTGGTCGCGCGTGCTTTGTTTACAGATTTTTCGCGTGACGCCGCTGACCTGCGGCATTTGATGCTTCAGCAGGCCGAACAACCGTTTATATTGGCCGACAGCAGCAAGTTTGATGTCGTTGGGCATGTGGTTATGCGGCCTTTGCCTGCGCGCACAGTTGTCGTTGTCGATACAGAGCCGCCAGTAGAAATTACCGCTGCTATGAGCGATCAGGGGATTGTTTTCGAAACGGCTTAATGCAAACAAAAGAAAACATTTGCCAAATTTTGCAAAATGACATTTAGTCAGACTCAAAATCTGATACCTGTGCATGGAGTCGCAAAATGGCCAAAATCAATCTTCCAGAAAGAGCGCAATATGTGATCGTAGGCGGCGGGATCGTCGGATGTTCGGTGGCCTATCATTTGGCCAAAATGGGCCACACCGACATTGTTTTGCTTGAGCAGGGCCAGTTGAGTTGCGGCACGACCTGGCATGCGGCGGGCTTGGTGGGGCAATTGCGCAGCCAACCTGCGATGACGAACCTCATCAAATATTCAACCGAACTTTATGCCCAGCTTGAAGCGGAAACGGGGTTGGCAACGGGTTGGAAGCAGTGCGGATCGGTGACCGTTGCCCGCACCGATGACCGCATGACGATGTTGCTGCGCACCGCCGCAGCAGCCCGCGCACAGGGTGTTGAGGTTGAGGTTATTTCACCAAGTGAGGCCCAAGAAAAATGGCCCGTTATGCAGGTTGACGATGTTCTCGGAGGGTTATGGATGCCAAGCGATGGCAAGGCGAACCCGACCGATTTGACCCAATCCCTCGCCAAAGGTGCGCGGATGCGGGGCGCTAAAATCATAGAAGGCGTGCAGGTTACCGATGTCTTAACCAAAGACGGTGCGGTGACGGGTGTTGTGACTGATCAGGGAACGATTGAGGCGCAGGTCGTGGTGAATTGTGCGGGGCAATGGGCACGGTCGTTGGGGAAAATGTGTGGTGTGAATGTGCCGCTTCACTCGGCGGAACACATGTATATTGTTACTGAGCGCATTGAGGGCGTGAACCCCGATCTGCCCGTTTTGCGCGATCCAGACGGGTATATTTACTTCAAAGAGGAAACTGGTGGATTGGTCATGGGGGGCTTTGAGCCACAGGCGAAACCTTGGGCGATGGACGGCATCCCCGACAAGTTTTACTTTCAACTGTTGCCTGATGACTGGGAGCAATTCGAAATTCTTCTGGAAAACGCGCTGATCCGTGTGCCGCAAATGGAGCACACAGGCGTGCGTAAATTTTATAATGGTCCTGAGAGTTTTACGCCGGACAATAATTATTTGTTGGGTGAGGCGCCAGAATTGAAGAACTTCTTTGTCGGCGCAGGCTTTAATTCGATGGGTATCGCCAGCGCAGGCGGGGCAGGGCGTGCGCTGGCGGAATGGATAGTTGAGGGCGCGGCGACATCGGATTTATTTGCTGTCGATATCCGCCGTTTTGCAAATTTCAACAACAACCCAACGTGGTTGCATGATCGCGTTAAGGAAACCTTGGGGCTGCATTATGCCATGCCGTGGCCCAATCGCGAGTTGGAAACCGCGCGCCCGTTTCGACGGTCGGCGTTGTTTGATCGGCTTGCGGGCAAAGGAGCGGTTTTTGGTTCGAAAATGGGCTGGGAGCGTGCCAATTGGTTTGCGAATGAGGGCCAAAAAAGGGAAACTGAATATAGTTTTGGCCGTCAAAATTGGCATGAAAACGTGGCGGCGGAACATAAATCTACGCGCGACGGGGTTTCGATCTTTGATCAAAGCTCGTTTGCGAAACTGTTGGTGCAGGGACGGGACGCCTGTGCGCAACTCAACCGGATTTGCGCGGCGAATGTTGATGTTGCGGTGGGGACCACGGTTTATACGGGTCTGCTTAATGAACGAGGCGGCTTTGAAAGCGACCTCACGGTTTTGCGGCGGAATGAACAGGAGTTTTTGTTGATTACAGGCTCGGCACAACCCGTGCACGACGCCGATTGGATTCGGAAAAACTTCAGCAAGGACGCGCATGTTTTCCTTACGGATGTGACCTCGGCGTGGTCGGTTCTGGCCGTAATGGGGCCAAAATCCCGCGCGGTTTTGCGCAAGGTTTCGAAGGCGAATTTCTCAAATGCGACCTTTCCGTTTGGCTCGTCGCAAGAGATTGACCTTGGCTATGCGACAGTGATTGCCAATCGGATGACCTATGTTGGCGAACTTGGTTGGGAGTTGATTGTTCCGGTTGAGTTTACGGTCGGCGTTTATGAAAATTTGATGCGGGCTGGCGCTGAATTCGGTCTGCGAGACGCGGGGTATTATGCGCTAGACGGCCTTCGGATTGAGAAGGGATATCGCGCATGGGGGCGTGAATTGACGCCCGATATTACGCCGCTTCAGGCGGGGCTTGGTTTTGCTGTTGATTTTGCAAAGCCCGATGATTTTATCGGAAAGGCGGCGCTTTTGGCGGCCAAAGCGGACCCCGCGCATTTTAACACCCGCATTGTTCAACTCGTTTTGGAGGATGGCGCGGCGCAGCTTTGGGGTGGGGAGGCCGTGTCGTGTGATGGAGCAGAAATCGGCGAAGTGCGCTCGGCTGCCTATGGGCATACATTTGGTGCATCGGTTGCGTTGTGTTTGATCGAGGCCGAGGAGAAAATCACCGCTGATTTCCTTAAGAATCATAGGTTTCAAATTGATCTGGCTGGGGTGAAATATGTGGCCAAAGCCTATCTGCGAACGCCCTATGATCCAAAGAATGAAAGACCAAAATCTGAGGATTGAAGTCTGTCTCCCAAAAAAACGCGCGGTAACGTTTTGCCGATGCTAGAATATTTGGATTAGTGGTGAAATATTAGGCACACCAGTTGGAGATTTCATTTTTGAATCTGTGAGGCGGCAGCTCGCGGGAAAAAGGTGCGTTTCGTCTTAGACTTGCAACGCCATACAGGGAGTGCCGGGGCAAGACTGCATTTAAGACGGGTTTTGATTGCGGATTGTTTCATCAAATTCCGCTTCAGTGCTTTGTAAATAAACGAAATTCAGTTTGGAGCTTGCGGCGTCCATTGAGCAATAAACTTTGGATGAAAAAACGCGACCCATACCGCGTGTTGGACGGTAAAATTAACAGTAGGGCGCTAGATTTCCATGGCATAGGTAAAACTAATAGGTCGGTAGGTATTATCGATTTTTTTTGCTGCTAAAACCTGCCAAAGTGATCTCGTATACATGCGGGTGTTACAAAAGCCATCCAACGAAGAGATGCAAAAGCCCAAATGTCCAACATGGAGAAATATATGAAACACATGACAACTAAAATTACGTCCCTTGTCGTCGGCGCGCTGATGGCGACAACCGCAGCGGCCGAAACCGAGTTGACCGTTTATACGGCTGTTGAAGCCGAAGATTTGGCGCGCTACGCGGAAACCTTCAATGCAAGTCACCCAGATATCAAAATCAACTGGGTGCGCGACTCAACTGGGATCATCACGGCGAAGCTTTTGGCGGAACGCGATAACCCACAAGCGGACGTCGTTTGGGGGCTGGCGGCAACGTCCCTCCTTTTGCTGAAATCCGAAGGGATGCTCGAAGCCTATGCGCCTGCTGGCGTGGGTGAGCTTGATCCCAAATTTGTGGATACGGGCACACCTCCCGCGTGGGTTGGTATGGATGCTTGGGTCGCGGCGGTGTGTTACAACACGATTGAAAGCGAAAAGCTTGGCTTGACGCCGCCCACTTCGTGGGAAGATTTGACCGATCCGATGTATGCAGGTCATATCATTATGCCAAATCCGAATTCCTCGGGTACTGGGTTCCTTGACGTATCAAGCTGGCTGCAAATCTTTGGCGAAGAGGGTGGCTGGGAGTATATGGACGCGTTGCACGAAAATATCGCGCGTTATACGCACTCGGGTTCCGCACCTTGTAAACTTGCCGCATCGGGCGAAATTCCAATCGGCATTTCCTTTGCTTTCCGTGGCGCAAAATCCAAAGCCGAAGGCGCTCCGTTGGACATCATCGTTCCATCTGAAGGTGTAGGCTGGGATATGGAAGCGACCGCGATTATTGCAGGCACCGCAAACCTCGAAGCGGCGCAAACATTGGTTGATTTCACAGTCACCAAAGAAGCCAATGAAATGTACAACACGGGTTATGCCGTTGTGGCCTATCCGGGCGTTGCGAAACCTGTGGAATATTTCCCTGAAGGTTTGCTTGAAGCAATGATCGACAATGACTTTGAATTTGCAGCCAACAACCGCGCCGCAATCCTCAAAGAATGGCAGAGCCGTTACGACGGTAAATCTGACGCTAAGTAAATTATTTGCGTGGGGAGCGATTTTGCTCCTCGCGCACTATTTACGCGTACCATCGTTTTTTAACAAAACTACTGGCACAGACCAGAAAGCTTTGGCGTGACCCCAAAGCTAAAATGTAAGGACATTTTTTGAGATGCAAGCAAACTCATCGGACGCAGTCTATCTAAATATCGAGAATCTATGGAAAGCGTTTGGCACTTTTCTTGCCCTCAAGGATATCTCTCTTGAAATCAACGAAGGCGAGTTTGTGTGTTTTCTCGGCCCATCGGGGTGTGGGAAAACGACCTTGTTGCGGGCGATTGCGGGGTTGGATTTACAAACCAAAGGCAAAGTGACCCAGGATGGCAAGGATGTTTCGAACCTGCCGCCCGCGGAGCGTGATTTTGGGATTGTTTTTCAGTCTTATGCCCTGTTTCCCAACCTGACGATTGAAAAGAACATTGCTTTTGGCCTTGAGAATACGGGCCGCAGTAAGTCGGAGATTACAGCCCGCGTGCGGGAGTTGCTTGAACTTGTCGGCCTCTCCGAGCAGGGCAAGAAATACCCAGCTCAGCTCTCGGGTGGACAGCAACAACGCATCGCACTGGCGCGTGCCATCGCCACCAATCCCGGCCTGTTACTTCTGGATGAACCTCTCTCGGCCTTGGATGCAAAAGTGCGCGTGTATTTGCGCCACGAGATAAAAGAGCTCCAACGCAAGCTTGGGGTGACGACCGTGATGGTGACCCACGATCAAGAAGAAGCCCTCAGTATGGCTGACCGGATTGTCGTTATGAATCATGGTATTATTGAGCAGGTCGGCTCGCCCACAGAAATTTACCGCACCCCTGCGAACCTGTTTGTCGCGGATTTTATTGGCGAGATGAACCAGATTAAATCGATCGTCACCGAAGGGGGGCGCTTAAGTATCGGCGAGAAAACCTTCGCCTGTTTGGAGCATAAATTCCAAGATGGCGATGCCGTCGTGGCCGCGATCCGTCCTGAAGACGTGATCCCACATAAAGCGGGATACGAAGCCACAGATGCCGACCGCAATTGCATCGAGGTTCGCCTGCAAGAGATGGAGTTCCTTGGATCATTCTGGCGTTGTCGGTTGCAAAATGAACGTTTCGAAGGCTCCGAGTTAATTGCCGACTTCTCGATTAACGCCGTACGGCGCTTGGACTTGGGCGAGGGCAAAAACATGGTCATCGAATTGCCAAATGACCGACTGATGGCCTTTAACCGTCCGGAGGTCGCAGCATGAGTTTTTTCCAAGCGGCCCCAACTGGGCTGCCTGCAGGCCCCGTGATTAAACCCAAGCTCAGCCGCGACGACATCGTTATGCGCGGCGGTATGCTGGTCATCGCGCTTTATCTGATCGTAACGTTGATTTTGCCCCTTTGGGCGATGTTGTCGAAATCAATTTTGACCTATCATTTTGATCTTTCGCAATACGAGTTTCAGGTCAGTGATGAGGTAGGCACATTCGACGGAACCATCCTCAACGCAGCAGTGCTGAACACTGAAACCAAGGCCTATGCGCCAGATGACCTCAGTGCGGGGAGCGATAGCCGGTTAAGTGTTACCAGCTTTTTCCCTGATTTTAGTTTCCGTAGTCCCGTGCTGTATCAGGTCCGTAACACGGTTGAAGGCGGGCGTTTCTTGGTCGGCTCCACCTTGAATGACACCACCGATTGGGTCGAGTTGGACAGCAACACGTTTAGGCGGGTTCAATTGCGGCCCGTCCAATCGACAGGTCTTGAAAACTTTGTGAACTATTTCTCGACCCCCGCTTTGTTCAATTCGATCAAAAACTCGGTAATGATTGCGACGATTTCAACGATCATTACGGTCACGCTGGCGTTCTGGTTCGCCTATGCCCTTAACCGTACGTGCATGCGTTTCAAAGGGGCGTTTCGTCTGGTTGCGATGATGCCCATTCTTGTGCCGTCGCTCCTCCCGGGCATCGCGCTCGTGTACTTGTTTGGCAACCAAGGGATGATCAAAGAACTGCTGTTTGGCGCTTCGATATATGGCCCGATTGGGATTGTCATTGGTTCGGTGTTTTTCACCTTTCCGCACGCGTTTATCATTATTTCAACAGCACTCGCGATCTCGGATGCGCGTCTTTACGAGGCCGCAACCTGCCTGCGCTCCACCCCGTGGCGCACCTTCTGGACGGTTACAATTCCGGGTGCGCGGTATGGTCTGATCTCTGCGGCTTTTGTGGTGTTCAATCTCGTGATTACCGACTTTGGCCTGCCCAAAGTCATCGGTGGGCAATTTAATGTGCTTGCGGTCGATATCTATAAACAAGTGATTGGCCAGCAAAACTTCGAGATGGGGGCGGTGGTGTCCGTTGTCCTTGTGATCCCTGCGATTTTGGCCTTCGCGATTGATCGCCTTGTGCAAGGAAAACAGGTGGCGCAATTGTCCTCGCGCTCAGTTCCGTTTCAACCGTCGCCCAACGCGAAAAATGACAGGCTTTTCTTTATCTACGCGTTGTTTGTGGCCATCTTTATTGTCGGAATGCTGCTTGTTTGCCAGTTTGCGGCCCTTGTCAAATTTTGGCCCTATGACCTGAGCCTGAGTTTGAAAAACTATCAGTTCGGCAACATGGACGGTGGCGGATGGGCGTCGTATTTCAACTCGATCAAACTGGGTTTTCTTACGGCTATTGTTGGTACGATAATTGTATTCTTTGGCGCCTACCTTGTTGAAAAAACGAATAGATTCTTCGTAGGTCGCGCTATGTTTCAGATGTTTGCCATGTTGCCAATGGCAATTCCGGGCATGGTACTCGGCCTTGCATATATCTTCTTTTTCAACAATCCCGCTAACCCGTTCAACGCGATTTACGGCACGATGGCGATCCTAGTGATCTGTTCGGTGACACACTTTTACACTGTGTCACATCTCACGGCAGTGACGGCGCTTAAGCAGATGGACCGCGAGTTTGAATCCGTGTCGTCTTCCCTCAAACAACCCACGCTCAAGTTGTTTACCCGCGTGACGGTTCCGGTTTGTTTGCCGTCGGTGCTCGACATTTCGATCTACCTTTTCGTCAATGCGATGACCACAGTTTCGGCGGTTGTTTTCCTCTATTCTCCGACCACAACGCTGGCATCGATTGCGGTTTTAAATATGGATGATGCTGGGGATATTGCACCTGCAGCGGCGATGGGAATGATGATTTTCTATACCAACGCGGCGGCGCGGATTATTCACCTGATCGCGTCAAAAGGCATCATGCGGCGCACACAGGCTTGGCGCGCGCGGTAAGCAAAAACGCTTCCGCGCCACATCAATGTGTGGCGCGGGTCTCCTTTTCTTCTTGGGCCACGCGGGCAAAATCCACAAAGGTTCTGATGACTTTAACATCGCGGCGTTGGGCCATATGCAACATCACTTCGCTCATCTGGATGTCGACGCCTTGAAGGTGGATTTTTGTGAAGCGATCATCGTTGCCAAACTCCGCCTCCGACACAAACCCAATCCCTGCGCCAGAAGCCACAACTTCACGCACCGCCTCCCGTCCCTCCGCGACAATCGCCGGTGTCAGGCTTAGCCCCTGTTTCTTAGCAACTTCCTCAAGTTGTTGACGGGTTTTGGAGCCAGTCTCGCGGAAAATGAGCGGGTACTTAGTCAACTCCTTCAGGGTAAGCGCGGTTTTGGACGGGGGTAGGAAATCATGTGCGGCGAAGGCCATAATCTGGCTTGATCCAAGGTTCATGATTTCCATATCCCTGCCGGGTGCCATGCTGCCCGCAATGCCAATATCCGCATTATAGGCGCGTAATTCCTCAAGGATATCTTCCGTGTTTCCAGTCCGTAAAGTGACGGTGATATTTGGATAGCGATTGCGAAATTTGCCCAGAAAAAACGTAATATGGTGCGCAGAATCTGCGATAATACGCAGCTCTCCATCCACCGTGGCGCTGGTTGCCGACATGTATTCCTCAATCTGCTGTTCGATCTCGAAATACTGTTTGGTATAGCGAAAAAGGCGGTCCCCCTCTGGGGTCAGAGACACCATTTTACGCTCGCGATGGAATAACAGCACGTCATAGTCTTGTTCCAGTTTGCGGACTTGCTCGGAAATCGCGGGTTGGGTGAGGAAAAGCGCCTCTGCGGCTCGTGAAAACCCGCCCGTTAAGGCAACGTAATGAAAGGCTTTTAGCTGGCTGTGGCGCATATTTTTGGCTTTCACTTATTTCATAAGCTGAGCCTATGATTTGATTGTAATTAGCAATTTCACATATAGGTTGGAATTCTGCAATGGTCGTTTTGAAAGTCACTTCGGAGAGATAAAATGGCCGCTCCAGAATTCAAAATACCCCGCCCACATTTGGGCGAGCCTTACCTTCTTACCCCCGGTCCGTTGACCACATCTTACGCCGTCAAACAGGCGATGTTGCGCGACTGGGGAAGCTGGGACGATGATTTCCGCGGTATGACGCGCGAGTTGAGGGCGCGTTTGCTTGATCTTTTGGGGGCGGGCAAAGAAGCCTTCGATTGTGTCCCAATGCAAGGCAGCGGCACGTTTTCCGTTGAGGCCATGTTGGGGTCGTTTATCCCTCGCAACGGCAAGGTTTTGGTGCTTGCCAATGGCGCCTACGGCAAACGCACGGCGCAGACGCTGGAGTATCTTGGGCGCGCTCATGTGGTTCTGGACAAGGGCGATTACCTGCCGCCACGCGGCGCAGAGGTCGCGAAAATCTTGGCCGACGATCCGGCCATCACCCACGTTGTCGCTATCCATTGCGAAACCAGCTCGGGCATTTTGAATCCGGTTGAGGAGATTTCCGAAGTTACTTATGCGGCAGGTCGCAAGCTGTTAATTGACTCCATGTCGGCCTTTGGTGCGATTGAATTGAAAGTTGCGGATATCCGCTACGAAGCTCTGGTGTCTTCGGCGAATAAATGCATCGAGGGCGTGCCCGGATTTGGCTTTATCATCGCGCGCAAAACCGAGCTTGAGGCCGCCAAGGGCAATAGCCATTCCTTGAGTTTGGACGTCCATGCCCAATGGGCGCATATGAATAAAACCGAGCAATGGCGCTTTACGCCGCCCACCCATGTGGTGGCTGCATTCCTTGTGGCATTGCGCGCCCATGAGGCCGAAGGCGGTGTCGCAGGGCGCGGCGGGCGCTATGCGAGAAACCGCGATGTGATGGTTGCTGGCATGCGCGACCTTGGGTTTGAAACCCTGCTCAAAGATCGCTGGCTTTCCCCCATCATTGTCACATTCTTTTGTCCTTCGGATGATAACTTTGCCTTTGATCGCTTTTACGAACTGATGAAGGACAAAGGGTTTATCATCTACCCTGGAAAATTGACCGTCGTCGACAGTTTTCGTGTCGGTTGTATCGGCCAAATGGACGAACATGTTATGCGGCAAGTTGTTGCCGCTGCCAAAGAAGCGCTTGCCGAAATGGGCGTTGCAAATGCAGCACCACCCGCGCGCGCCCTAGAAGAACGCGCTATCCTAGCCGCTTGATTACAAAAGGAAATACCACATGACTATTCAATCTCCCATCGTCGCCAATGGCCGCGCATATCCCGTTCCTAAAACCTGCGCCATCGCCATTTGTCTGGACGGTTGCGAGCCGGAATATCTGGAGGTCGCTATCGCCGATGGCCTGATGCCAACCCTCAAACGGATGCGCGAAACAGGCACTGACAGGTTGGCGCATTCCGTGATCCCGTCGTTCACCAACCCCAATAATCTGTCCATCGCAACGGGACGCCCGCCTGTTGTGCATGGCATTTGCGGCAACTATTTGTATGAACCGGAAACCGGCGAAGAAGTCATGATGAACGACGTGCGTTTCCTGCGCGCGCCCACCATTTTCAAGACGTTTTATGATGCCGGTGCCCGTGTTGCGATAGTCACCGCGAAGGATAAATTGCGCGCGCTTTTGGGGGCGGGCCTGACGTTTGAGGACGACCGCGCCAAGTGCTTTTCAGCCGAGAAATCCGACACCTCCACACTGGCCGAGCATGGTCAGGAAGCCGCGAGCAAATGGCTCGGTATGGCGCAACCTAATGTCTATTCCGCCGAATTGTCTGAGTTTGTTTTCGCAGCAGGGGTCAAGCTTCTGCGCGAGTGGAAGCCCGATGTGATGTACCTGACGACGACCGATTTTGTGCAACATAAATACGCCCCGCATCAGCCCGAAGCCAAGGCATTTTACGAAATGTTCGACAAATATCTGACCGAACTTGATGCCATGGGCGCGGCGATTGTGGTTACGGCCGATCATGGAATGAAGCCAAAGCACCTCGCCGATGGATCGCCTGCGGTGGTCTATGTTCAGGACTTGTTGGATGAGTGGCTTGGCGAAGCGGCGGCGCGTTTGATCCTGCCAATCACCGACCCCTATGTTGTGCACCACGGCGCCTTGGGGTCCTTCGCTACAGCGTATTTGCCAGAGGGTGCCGATCAGGCCGATATCATGGCCAAGCTGCGCGCGACGAAGGGTATCACGGATGTTCTGACCAACGCCGAAGCGGTTGCGCGGTTTGAACTGCCAAGTGATCGTATTGGCGACATTATTTTGGTTTCGGGCGAGAATATTTGCATCGGAACCTCGGAGCATCGCCATGATTTGGCCGCGCTCAAGGAACCGCTGCGCAGCCACGGTGGGTTAACCGAACAAGAGGTTCCCTTCATTTGCAACCGTGTCTTGCCGCTGCCTGAACGTCCCGTTTTGCGCAATTTTGATGCGTTCTTTTACGCCACTACAGCGGCGGCCCTTTAAAAAATGGCCGTTCTCAAATCTGAAATCCGCAACGAAGGCATGCGCATCGGGGGCGAAATTGTCTTTACCGACGATGTGATCCCCGTTCACTATCCTTTCACAAACGAGGTGGTTGGCTCCGTTCCTGCGGGCACGGCCGAACATGCAAAGCGTGCGTTCGAGATTGCGGCAAACTACACCCCTAAATTGAGCCGCTATGAGCGCAGCCAGATTTTGCGGCGGACGGGGGAGCTGATTGGAGAGCGGCGCGATTATCTTGCGAAATGGTTGACGCTTGAGTTGGGGATTTGCCACCAACATGCGATTTATGAAACCAAACGCGCGCAGGATGTGTATCTATTTGCCGCGCAACAGGCGCTGGTGGATGACGGCGAGATTTTCTCCTGTGATCTGACGCAAAACGGCAAACCGCGCAAGATTTTTACCAAGCGCGAACCCGTGCGGGCGATTTCGGCGATCACCCCGTTCAACCACCCGCTTAACATGGTCAGTCACAAAATCGCACCTTCGATTGCTACCAACAATTGCATGGTCCTTAAGCCCACTGAGCTGACGCCCCTCACCGCGATTGCGCTGGCGGATATCCTCTATGAGGCCGGATTACCGCACGAAATGCTCCAGATTGTTACGGGGTGGCCCAAGGATATCGGCGAAGAAATGATGGTGAACGAGAACATCGATATCGTCACATTTACGGGCGGCGTGCCCGTGGGTAAACTGATTGCAGCCAAAGCGGGCTATAAACGTCTGGCGTTGGAATTGGGTGGCAATGACCCGTTTATCGTTTGCAATGACCTGTCTGATGAAGACCTCGAAAAAGCCGCGTCGATTGCCGTCGCGGGAGCGATTGGCAACTCTGGCCAACGCTGTACCGCGATCAAACGCATTCTGGTTCAAGAGTCTGTGGCGGATAAATTCGTGCCGATGGTTCTGGCCAAGGCCAAAGCGGTGAAGTTTGGCGATCCCCAAGATCCCGAAACGGAACTGGGCTGCGTGATCCATGCAGAGGCGGCAGAACTCTTTGAAAAACGTGTGTTCATGGCGGAGAAGGAAGGTGCGAAGATACTTTACCATCCCGGCCGTCAAGGCGCACTTCTTCCGCCCATTGTGATTGACCACGTGCGCCATGACAGCGAGTTGGTGATGGAGGAGACCTTTGGCCCCATCGTGCCCATCGTGCGTGTTCCCGACGATGACATCGAGGTCATGCGGATTTCAAACTCCACGAATTTCGGCCTAAGTTCCGGTGTCTGTACCAATGATTTAAATCGCGCGATTGCCTATATCAACGGTCTGGATGTTGGCACCTGTAACATTTGGGAGCAACCCGGTTATCGTATCGAAATGTCCCCCTTTGGCGGCATCAAAGACAGCGGCAATGCGGTTAAGGAGGGCGTGATCGAGGCGATGAAATTCTTTACTAACGTCAAAACCTACTCCCTGCCGTGGCCTGAATAACGTCAAATCATCTGTCTCGTTTTTTCTAATTGAGGTCCCATGTCCAAAAAGATTGTCCACACTGAAGGCGAGTCAAACACATCAGACGCCCGCCAAGCTTGGTTGAAAAAATCGATCGGACCGCGGTCCGCGCCATTGCTTGAGAGGGATTCAAATGCTTTTCTGCATCAAAGTCTGTCGAGCCCCTGTGTGAGCACAATCGCCAAGGCCGAAGGGATTTGGATCGAGGACATGGACGGGCGGCGCTATATGGATTTCCACGGAAATTCGGTGCATCACATCGGATATGGCCACCCGAAATTGGTGGCGGCAATCAAAAAGCAGCTGGATGATCTGCCCTTTGCACCGCGTCGTTTTACCAATGATCCCGCCGTCGAATTGGCCGAAAAAATTGCCGAAATCGCACCGGGGGATTTGTGTAAAACACTGTTTACCACGGGCGGGTCGGACGCAAATGAAGTCGCGTTAAAGATCGCGCGTGCGGCAACGGGGCGGTTCAAAACCGTGTCGTTTTGGGATGCATTTCACGGCGCGGGGTTGGGCGCGGCGAGTGTCGGCGGCGAAGCAACCTTCCGCAGCCACATCGCCGGACCGCTTTTGTCGGGCACCGAACACGTCGCGCCATTTGCCTGTTATCGCTGCCCGTATAATCACGCGGGGCCGGATGTTTGCGGCTTGGCCTGTGCGCAGATGGTCGAATATGTTTTGGAGCGGGAAGGCGACGTCGCCGCCGTAATCGCCGAGCCAATGCGGGCCGTGCCTTATGTGCCGCCGCCCGGATTTTGGAAGGTCGTCCGCGAGGCCTGTCATCGTCATGGCGCCTTGCTGATTTTCGATGAAATCCCAACGGGCTTGGGTAAAACGGGCAAAATGTTTGCCTTTGAGCATGACGATGTCATCCCCGATATTGTCACGATGGGCAAAGCTTTGGGCGGGGGAATCCTTCCTATTGCGGCTTGTGTTGCGCGGCGGGAATTGGATGTTTGCGGCGATTTTGCCATCGGCCATTATACCCACGAGAAAAACCCCGTGACTGCGCGCGCCGCCCTCACGACCATTCAAATCATCGAAGAAGAGGGACTTGTTGCGCGTGCGGCCGAACTTGGCGATTACGCGATGGCGCAGTTGCAAGACCGCCTTGTTGATGTGCCAATCGTTGGGGATATCCGCGGACGCGGTTTGATGTTTGGCGTAGAGATTGTCGAAGATCGTGCTGAGAAAACCCAAGGCAATGCGCGCGCCGAACGGATATATTATGCCTGCCTTGAAGCGGGGTTGAGCTTTAAAATCAGTCAAGGTTGTGTCCTTACCCTTTCGCCACCCCTCACCATCGCAAAGGCCGATCTTGATCGCGCATTGGATATTGTGGTGACGGCGATCAAGGAGGCGGCTTGACAGCGGACATCCATTTCGACGTCGCGATTGTCGGTGGCGGCATCAATGGCGCGAGTGCAGCGCAGCATTTGAGTGCGGCGGGGTACCGCGTTTTGGTCGTGGAAAAAGACGACTTTGCCAATGGGGCCACCAGTCGGTCCAGTCGCTTGTTGCATTGTGGATTGCGTCATTTGGCGAATGGTGATCGGTTGCGCGATCTATTGCGTCATCCCCTGCGGTTGATGCGCGCGCTCGCGACTGTGCGCGAAGACATGTTGGCGCGGGACGAGTTGGTCGCCACCCTTCCTGAGCAGGTTAAAGCGATGAAATTTTGCTTGCCAATTTACAAGGATGATCCCTATCCCGCGTGGCTTCTTGATCTCGCCTTTGCAGTTCTGAGGCTGGCAAGTCCGCGGGGTGTGCCGCTTGAATATCGCCGGTATCGCCCTTCCGAAATGCAGAAAATCCCGATTTATCCATGGCTGCGTACGCCAGAAAAGCTGCGCGGGCTTGTGGTGTTTCGGGAGTATATTTTCGACTGGCCCGAACGAATTGCGCTGGATGCCTTATTGGATGCGCGGCGGATGGGGGCCGACATTCGCAACTATACCCAAGTGACGGCGCTGCACCGCGAGGGCAACCAATGGCAATTGAATTTGCGAAAGTCCGACGCAACACAGGCCAAGGTGACCGCGCAAACAGTGCTTAATTTCTCGGGTGCTTGGGTTGATGCTGTGCATCAGTCTACGGGCGATCCTGTGGGTGAAATCTGTCAGGGGATCAAGGGCATCCACATCGCGATTCAACTGCCAGAGGCTTTTGTCGATCATGGCGTTTTTACCTACAACAGCCTTGGCGAACCGCTCTATTGCCTGCCGTGGCGCGGCATTCATTACGTGGGCCTGACGCGTACGCCGTTCACGGGCGATGCCAGCGATATTTCGGCCTCGGATCAGGAAATCGACTGGATACTTGCCGAAACTAACCGCGTGATGCCCGACCTGAATTTGGGGCGTTCGGATGTCTTGTATAGTTGGGCGGGGGTCAATCCGCTAACGTATGATCCACAGGAAGCTTTGGGCAGTCGCGAGATTAAAATCCACGACATGGCGTCCCACGGAATGGAGGGTATGTTTGCCTTGACGGGAGGCGCGATCATGACCCATCGGCGTGTCGCGCGGCGAGTTGTTCAGAAGATTAGGGCCAACATTCAGCCGTCCGTCGCGCCGCAAGACATGCAATTTGGCGCGGGTCTGGGGAGGGTTGACGCCGAATGTGCGCAAAGCTTGACTGACGTTCTGTCGCGCCGGATGGGCCTTGCGTGGGACGCCGATCAGGGGCGCGACTCCGCCCGTGGGATCGCCGAAAAACTGGCTCCCAATCTGGGGTGGGACGCCCAAAGGATCGAAGCAGAACTGATGGACTATGAGGGCTACTTACAAACGGCGCGGCGCAAGCCAACGCAGGATTAATTTTCGAAAACAACGCCTTGGGATTGGGCGCGCAATCGGGGGTCTGTAGATTTCACCAACACATCGCGCCCTTCAAGCACCTCAAAACACCGCTCTAGGGTTTCCGCTTCTAACCGCTCCATCGCCCCCTCCGTATAGAACGTGAGATGCGGCGAGAGGATGACATTCGGGCGATTGAAAAGGGCGCTCATCGGGTGCCGCTCGCGCGCGAGCGGCTCTTGGGAATAAACATCAAGGCCAGCCCCCGCGATCCATTTCTCCTCGATGGCCCGCACCAACGCTTGTTCATCAACAATTGCGCCACGCGAGACATTCACCAGAAACGCGGTGCTTTTCATGGCCCGCAATTCGGCCTCGCCAACCAGGTGGAGCGTATCATCATTTAGGACGCTGTGAATGGTGACAAAATCGCTTTGGGCCAACATTACGTGTAAATCGTCGATCTTTTCGACACCGATCTCCTGCATGTCTTGCGCCGAAGTATGGGGGCTATAGGCGATGACACGGGCGTTGAAACCTTGCCCTGCCATGCGCGCCATGCTGCGCCCGATTTTTCCGAGGCCGATAATCCCCACGGTTTTGCCGGCAATATCCGAGCCCATCCACGTGGGTTCCGGCCACGCCCAGCCTTCGTTGTTCATTTGCTGGTTCAAATGGGGGAGCCGCTTGGCGAGGGCGATCAACATAGAAAAAGCGCCTTCGGCCACCGTTTCTTCGGCGTATTCGGGAATGTTTACCACCGTCACGCCGTGCTCAATCGCGGCAGGAATATCGATGGCGTCAATTCCGACACCGTATTTCACGATGCCCTTAAGTTTGGGCGCGTTTTCCAAAACATGGCGTGTGATCGGCGTATAGCACATGAGGAGAAGGTCGGCGTCTTTTAGGGCTGCAATGAGATTCTGAGGGGTCGTCGCATCAGGAAGAAGTGCCAAATCGTGGCCCGCCGCAATCAAGGCTTGATCCAAATAGGGTGTTTGTAATTCGCTGTCGGTTCTTACAATTCTCATGGTCAGCCTTTCAAAATCAGAACTGCAATAGTTCACCCATTTAACGATTGCTCAAATACAAAAATGTGATCGGTCCATATGCCTGACCTATATGTGCCCGTGGAATGGTGCGTGAAATTGCCAACGCTGGACCGAACTCCGAGACCCTTGAGGAAGATATGGCAGCTTAACGTTCGTTCTGGTGCTGAGGTTGCTATCCGACGCGAGATTTAGGGATGCAAAGTACTAATTGTTTGTATAACAATGTTAATAATTAAAACTCAATTTTTCCAAGGGTGATGCGCTGTGGTATTTCAGACTTGCGTGACCGGGGTTCGCAAAAGCAAATTCCTTGTGTGCCTTTTCATGACGTGCCTGGTAGGGGCGCAGGCGTTGGCGCAGACGGCCAGTGAAATCACACCCGACACATTTCAGCCCCCGTTGCAGCGGTTAACGGGCGCAATTGTTTTTTCAGGGCAAGCGGGAACCGAGGCTCCTGCGGGATCAGAAAAGATTGAGATCACACTCTCTGGGGTGGATTTGCAGGATGGTTTGCGCCAGATGGCAAAGGAAAACGCGGCGTTCGAAGCGCGGTTGACGCGTGGCCGCATTCCCGTATCTGAACTGTTCGAGGCGACCGCCGATCTTGAGGCGGCCTATGCCAACGCCGGATATGTTTTGGCGCGCGTCGTGTTACCACAGCAAACCTTGAACAACGGGGGCAGGCTGAAGGTCACGGTTGTTAACGGGTTTATCGAAGCGATTGATTCAACAAATGTTGCGCCCAATATCCGTGCGCGCCTTGAGTTGTTGACGGCCCCATTGGTGGACCAGCCCGGCCTTACGCGTGCGGAACTTGAAAGTCAGCTGCTGTTGGCGGGCGATATGCCCGGGGTGGCTTTGCAGTCGGCACTGGCCGCAGGGGAGCTTGAGGGCGGCGCAGTAATTGCATTGGATCCTGAGTTTAGGCCGTTCACTGGTTTTATCGGATTTGGGAACCCCTATGGCGAAGATTTAGGGGGCAACAGCCTAAATATGGGCTTTGAAATCAATAGCCCGTTTAAGTTCGGCGAGACTTTTTATGCCCGTTTGTCGGGCGCACCGGGGGCGATGGAAACGTCTGATCCGCGCAATCGTATTTTTGCCATCGGGGCTGTGGTGCCGCTGGGATATTCCGGATTAACGATAAACGTTGAGGCGACCCAGAGCGAGACAAACCCGGACGTCGCCTTTTTCCCAACGCAATCCACCTTTGAGCGCAATGCGGTGCGCCTCGCTTATCCCTTTATACGGTCGCTTGATTTGAATGTGTCGGGGCTGTTTGCGTTGGATATGCAGACGGATCAGCAATCATTGAGAAGTGGGCCGCAGATATACGAAGATCGGCTCTCAATTTTGCGCCTCGGCGGTACCGTCTCGAAAATTCACGACAGTGGCGCGACGAGTTTTCTGGGTCTGACCGTGTCGCAGGGCATAGACGCCTTTGGTGCGCGGGTCGAAGGCGATGCGGGATATGCGCCGTCACGCGCGGGTGCCAATGCGATCTTTACCAAGTTGAACGGCGCATTTTCGTATTTGAGCAACGTGTCTGAATCTGTGATGGTAGCTGTCTATGGGCGGTTCCAAACGTCGTTTGGCGATCCGCTACCAACATCAGAACAGTTTAGTTTGGTAGGTCCGACGGAATTGTCGGCGTTTGATTCCGGCGAGCTTCGAGGCGATAGTGGTTGGGTTCTGCATGCAGAAGTCTCGACCCTGCGCCAAGTCAGCCTAGGAGAGACGCCGCTTTTGGCGAGCCCCTATCTTTTTGCCGGTTTCGGACAAGCCTTTACCGAGAGGCCGACCTTCTATGAACAAAGCCGCGTCAATGCGTTTGTTTATGGTGTTGGCACCGATCTATTTACAGTAAATGAATCCAACTTCCGATCCGACAGTTTGCGGATAGAGTTTGGGAGAGGGAGCCGAGACGATGGGAAATCAGATGATTACAGATTCAGCATTACTGCCAATTCCCGCTTCTAAATTCGCCGCTCGTTTGCGCGGGGTTTTGCGCACCAGCGTGGCGGTATGTATTTGCCTGCCCAGTGTCGTATTCGCGCAAGCCTTGCCCCAGAACGGCACGGTGGTCAGCGGCAATGCAAACATCAGTACCGCAGGCACAGGCATGACCGTGCGCCAAGGGACCAACTCGGCCATCGTGAATTGGCAAAGCTTCTCGATTGGCACTGGCGCGGATGTTAATTTCATTCAGCCCAACGCGAATAGCGTGACTTTGAACCGTGTGACAGGCAGTACCACAAGTGACATTCACGGCAATCTGACGGCCAATGGATCGGTCTATCTCATCAACCCCAATGGTATTTTCATTGGCCCAAATGGCGCGGTGAATGCGCAGGGTTTTGTGGCCTCGACGTTGGATATGACGAACGAAGATTTCAACAATGGCAGATTGCGGTTTAGTGGCGACGGCAATTCGGCCTCTGTCACCAATCAAGGGCGCGTCACCATTGGGCGGGGCGGCTATGCCGCGCTGTTGGGCGGGCACGTCCGCAACGACGGGATTGTGACCGTGCCGATGGGGCGGGTTGCCTTTGGCTCGGGCGAGCGGATTACGCTGGATTTTTCGGGCGACCAGTTTTTGCAAGTGGCCCTGCCGACGGGCGAAGACGCAGATGTGTTGATTGACAACGCGGGCGCGGTGCAGGCCAACGGCGGCTCAATCGAGATGCGGGCGGCGACGGCGCGCAACGCGGTGCGCAATGCGATCAACCTTTCAGGCGTGGCCGAAGCGCGGTCAGTTTCCTTGCACAACGGCAGCATTGTGCTGGGCGGCGGCAGTGGCGGCGGAGTGAACGTTTCCGGCACGGTCAACACGCGCAGCGCCAGCAACGCCAACGCGGGCACCACGGGCGGCGACATTACGATCACCGGACAAGACATTGTGCTAGACGGCGCGCAGATGGATGCCAGCGGCAATGGTGGCGGCGGTCTGGTGCGGATTGGTGGCGATTTCGCTGGCGAGGGTGCCTTGCCACGCGCCGATACGCTGTCGGCGGATGCAGAGACACGGATTATTGCCGACGGGCTTTTGAACGGCGACGGCGGGCGGATTGCCCTTTGGTCTGACGTCAATACGGGTTTTGCTGGGGATTTATCGGTGCGGGGCGGCGATATCGGTGGGGACGGCGGCTTTATCGAAGTTTCCAGTCGTCAGACGCTAGCCTATAGCGGGTTCGCGGATCGCCGTGCGCCAAACGGCATATGGGGAATGCTGCTTTTAGATCCGGGCGATGTGACCATAAATTCAGGTACTGGAGGGGATTATGGCGGCACAGTCGGTGTCGAAGGCAGCCTAGCGTTTGGCAATCTCACTATTGAGACGAATTCGCGCAGTGGCCCTCCGGGGGCGGGGACGATCACCATCAACGGCGATATTTCTTGGACCACGAGTACTTCCCTATATTTGACGGCTGACGTAGATATCGTGCTAAACGGCGCGATTAACGGGCAAAATGGCGGGTTGCATATCTACGCGATAGGCGATGTCATCGCCAATTCCGCCACCAGCAGCATCGACGTGGAATCTCTTTACGTGGACGGAGGGAATTGGATTGAGGTCGGAGCGGCATTGACCCCGATCGACGTGACTTCCTTCTATCTGGATAGCTATGCTGCCACCTTCGTGCGCGCCACGGGTGGAACGGGTATTGAGAGCGATCCCTATATGATCGCCGATATCTATGGCTTGCAGGGGATAGCATCAGGCAATACTTCAGCGGCGCATTTTGCTCTTCAAGGGGATATTGACGCCCGCAGTACGGAGTTTTGGCTCACGACCTATGGCTCAGGATTTTCCCCAATCAACACAGTGGACGGATCCTTGAATGGGAACGGCCATACTGTCAGTAACCTTTTTATCTTGCCTTCGTTTGATGAATCTGGCCCGAGTTCCGCAGCCTTCGCGTATGGTATTGGAACCACGGGTTCCATTTCGAACTTGTTCCTGACCGGCGTTGAAGTGGTTGGTTCCAATGCGGCAATTTTGGCGCTCTACAATGACGGCCTAATCAGCAACGTGCATGTTGACGGGGCAATTCAAACCGTTGGCAGCGCCGCCGGTGGTTTGGCGGCCTATAACAATGGTATCATTGAGGACAGCAGCGCCGATGTTTCTATCCTCGTGGAGGACTCGTTTTTTGGAAATGGAAGCCCCCGCAGTTTCGGCGGATTGGCTGGGGAAAGTGCTGGCGTGATCCAGAATTCGACGGCGGTTGGTGATATTACTCTGCCTATGAGCCTCGACAATCTCGCCGTCGGTGGTGCTGTCGGCGCGCAGTTTGGTGGGGATTTGATCAATACAAACGTCGATGTCGATATCTCGGCAACGGGGACGTTGTTTGCCAACGCGTATTTTGGTGGCCTTGTGGGGTATGTGGATGACGATCTTGGGGAAGGGGCTGTCGATGCAGAGCCATTAGGCGATGCGGCCCTCGGCTCTCCGAATGCGACCCTCACCAATAACACCTCTCGGGGTGATTTGACCTTTAACATTCAGACCGACCATACCAATCTTGACTCGCTATATGTTGGGGGCCAAGTCGGCTACTTGTCGGGCACCTCTACGTTAACACGAGGCCTCTCGTATGGCGATATTTCGGTCACATCCATCGGCACAACCAGCCTGAATGCAGGCGGTGCCATTGGGCGCGCCGATTTCAACGCCACCATCGGCCAAACGCGTTCTCTTGGCGGCAGTATGACCGTTGACTATGACGGTACGGGCGAGATTGGCGGATTTGTTGGGGCGAACGACGGGACGATCACGCAATCCGACACTGCAACCGCCCTCCGCAGTTACGGTTTCAATGACACGAGCATCGGTGGTTTTGCAGGGGCGAACCAAGGCATAATCATGCGGACCGCCGCCAATAACGAAATCTATGTTGATTTCAGCGGTGGTGACAAAGTGATTGGTGGCCACACGGGAAGCAATCTGGGTGGCTCAATCGACATGTCCTATACGACCGGAGATTTGATTGTTTCAGGCACATCAGCTGGCTATCAGTCCTATCTTTACGACGTTGGTTTGTTCGCAGGTCAGCAATACGGTAGCGTCTCGGAAAGCTTCGCTGCACGCGATCTCTCCCTTGCCGACTCGCCCATGTTGAACTCTGGTTTCTCGGGTGCCTTCAATGATTTATTAGGCTTCGTGGATGTGTTTTTTGATAGTGATCTGGCTGGATTTGCGGCGTCTGCTGATGGTGCGACCGGATATACGACGGCGCAATTGCAAGACACAGAGTTTTTCGTCTCCACCCTCGGGGGCCTGAGTGCTGGGTTTTCTATAACCGACTGGGCACCGGGGGCGGCGGGTTTCTATCCTGTTTTGTATAATCTTGTGCCGGTGATCTATGCTGAACCTGATCCCGTAACGGTTGTGTTTGGGCAAACGGCAAGTGCTACGACGACGGGTACCGTATATGGCGGAGTTGGGTCCTATGTTTTTGGGCCGGACGGCGATAGTGTAAATTTGGACACGCTATTTACCACACTGGTATTCGGCGGAACCTCGGTTGGGCCGCAAGTGTTTACGTTGGCCACAACGGCGCTGACCAGTGCTCTGGACGTGATCTATCAAGTCATTGCGCGTGAAGGGGATGCAACGATTACAGCCGCACCGCCACCACCGCCACCACCACCACCGCCACCACCGCCACCACCGCCGCCGCCACCTCCGCCACCACCGGATCCAGATCCGAAACCGGAGCCGGTCGCTCCACCACCAGTGGTACCTGAGTTTTTGCTGCCAAATCCGACGGATATCATTGTGGGCGGTGAAGGCCCCCAAAGTGTATTGACGATCCAATCGGTCACCACCCAGTCGGCGGCGACCGCATTGTCAGTGACGCAAGCAAGCGCGGATGGGCTGGTTTCAGCGACGAGTGCTTGTGACGAAAGTGGTGACGTTAATCAGTATCTGGCCTGTGTGTCCGATGCGCTGAATGACTTTGCGGATGAGCTGGATGCGATTGCCACGGATTTGCCACCGGGAATGGAAAACGTTGCGCAGATTGTGCAAACCGCACGGGCGGAAATTGATGGCGCACGCACCCGCGCCACCAGACGTTTGGCAAGCGCCACAACGGACGCCGAGCGTCGGGCCATTCGCCGTGATGCGTTGAGTGAATCCACCGCGGCCCTCGCCACCGCTGCAAGCGAAATTCGCAAAGTGATCTCTTTGGTGCGGGTTGAAGACCCCGAATTGGCGAGCATTCAGCAAGAGACGATTGTGACGGCCTCCGCTGCTGTGGACAATGTTGGAATTCAACTTTCGCGCGCTGTTGGACTTTAAGGGGAAGTTATGCTGAGACACATTATTGCGTCTGTCCTATTGTGGGGGCTGACGGTTTCCACCGTTTGGTCTGAGGGGCGTGTGGCCTTTGTTGTGGGCAACTCTGCCTATGAAAACGTCGGGGCACTGGACAATCCGATCAATGATGCTTTGGATATTTCCGTTGCCTTGGAAGGCCTTGGCTTTGACGTGATCTTGGGCAGCAACCAGAGCTTTGAGGCGATGTCCGACGCGATTGCACGGTTTTCGCAGGCGGCGCTGACGGCGGATGCGGTGCTGTTTTACTATGCGGGGCATGGGTTTCAGGTTAATGGCGAGAACTATCTGGTGCCGGTTGACGCGGTGATTGCACAAGCCAGTGATGTGGCGACGGCTACGATCCCTTTGACTGAAGTTATGAACGCAATGGAGCAGTCAAAAGGGTTGAAACTTGTGTTTCTGGATGCCTGTCGCGACAACCCTTTTGCGGGCGGAGCAGCGGTCCCTGAGGCCGGAAGCGGTTTGGCACGGGTTGGCTCGTCGGCGGATTTCATGATTGGCTATGCAACCCAGCCCGACAATGTGGCCTATGACGGGACTGGGCGGAACAGTTTCTTTTCCGAGGCGATGCTGAACCATCTCTATACTCCGGGCCAGTCGATTTCCGAACTGATGATCGCGGTGCGCCGCGATGTTTTGGCGGCGACGGGCGGGCGACAAATTCCTTGGGATAACTCGTCCCTGACACGGCAGTTTCGCTTTGATAACAGCCCCGTAACCGCCTCCGAGGAAACGTTGTTGTGGCAGGTTGCGGCGAGCGAGAGCGATGCCAACTTGATGCAGTTATATGCCGAGCGCTATCCGCAGGGCGCGCATGTGGATGATGTGAATGCGTTTATTCAGAGCGGCGCGCAAACCCGCACGCTGGCGGACCGCGATGAAGTGGCCGAGGCCGCGCGACTGTGGTCGTTGGCGCGGCGCAGTCGGATGCGCCCCCTGTTGGAATATTATCTGGAGCAATACCCGACCGGCGCCGACGCCGAACAGGTCGCACGTCTTTTGGCGCTGATCCCCGAGGCCGATGACACCACACCGGGAGGGATTTGCGAGCGCTTAGCAACCCATCCTCGTGATGCGACGGCAAATCAGTCAGGCGTCAGTTTCGAGCAATTACAACGCAATGCTTTTTCGGCCATCCAAGCCTGTTCTGCGGCTGCGGTTCGCTCGCCAGAATTGCCACATTACACCGCCCTTTTGGCGCGGGCGACGGCGGCCTCGGGAGAGATGGATCGGGCGGTGCAGCTGTATCAAAGTGCGGCAGAGCGCGGCGATTTGCGCGCAATGGTCAGCCTTGCGCAATTGACCGAGTCCGGCAACGGCCTGCCACAGGACCAAACCCAAGCACTGGCACTATATGAACGGGCGGCAGAGGGGGGAAGCGCTGATGCGATGATCAACCTCGCTATAACTCTGTTTGAGGGCGTGTTGCTCCCTGCCGATCCAGATCGCGGTGTGGCTTTGCTGCGGCGAGCGGCGGAGGGGGGCTCGGCCAAGGCCGTGTTCAACCTTGGTGTTTTGGCCCAGAGCGACCAGATTGATACGCCGGCGGATGCGCTGGATTATTTCCGCCGCGCCGCACGCGATGGCGAGGTTGAAGGTTATCGTGCCGCTGCGATCTTGCTGGATGAAGGCCGAGGCATTGATCGCGACCCTGAAGCGGCGGCGGATTTGCTGCTGCGCGGCTTGGCCGAAGATCGGGGCGCTTTGCTGCAACAATTGACGACCGCGTCGGATGAGTGGTCCCGCGATACAATCTCTGCGGTTCAGTCGCGCCTGTTAGAAGCGGGATATTACACAAGCACCATTGATGGCCTGCCCGGGCCGAACTTCACGTCTGCGCTGACGCGTTGGCGCAATGGTGGTTTTAACGCGGATGTTTTGAAGAGTTGAGCTGAACTGGGCTAGAAAAGCCGCCTTTCGTTGCGGGTATATGCGGCGCAAAGGGAGCTTTTTGATTGAACGCTCTCCTCGTTCAAAGGGCTTGTGGTGTTGATTGTGCGTTGGTTCTTGCTTGAATCGACCTTGCTCAATTACGCGGCCTTAGAAGGCTTGGAAATATATACTTGGTTGCATTCCGTCAGTATTGCGATAGTTTGTGGCCTGAAAGCGACTAGAGATGTCGCAAATAGACCTTCCACTTTTTTTGACAAAAAAAGGAATGCAGCCTGACTGCTGGGATGGCGTTTGCGAGGTTGCTGGGCTTTCTGCGAGTGCGCCAACACGTGGCTGACACTCGGTAAAACAAGAAATAAGAAGGAATTACCCATATGAAACGTATTATTATCGGCGCGGCATTCGCGGCACTCGCAGCCCCAACGGCGGCTTTGGCACAAGACCAGTGCGGCGAAGTTACGATCACTCAGATGAACTGGGATTCAGCTGCTATTGTTACGGCTGTCTCGAAATTCCTGATGGAACAGGGCTATGGGTGTGACGTAACGGCGGTGCCGTCGGACACGACGCCGGCGATGACGTCCCTTTCCGAAAACAACGAACCAGATATCGTAACCGAGTTGTGGGTTAACTCCGCAGGTGATGCTTACAAAAAGCTAAAAGCTGACGGCAAAATCGAAGAGTTGACCAGCGTCCTTGACCCCGGTGGTGTCGAAGGTTGGTGGCTTCCAACTTACCTTGTTGAAGCGCACCCAGAGCTTGCAACAATCCAAGGCGTGATGGACAATCCTGAACTGGTTGGTGGCATGTTTAACAACTGTCCCGATGGTTGGGGCTGTCGCATCGTCAATGACAACCTGATCCGCGCGTTCAACCTTGAAGATAGCGGTATCGAAGTCTTTAACCACGGTTCCGGCGAAACGCTGGCGACTTCGATGGCTGCGGCTTATCAGAGCGAAGAACCTTGGTTTGGCTACTATTGGGGTCCAACGACGCCAATGGGTAAGTTTGCAATGACCAGCGTTGATCTTGGTGAATACGACGAAGCGGTACACGCGGCGAACCAAAACGCCGATGCGGCTGATCCTAAGGCATCGTCCTTCCCATCTGCACCCGTGCTGACGATCGTGACCAAAGACTTCATGGGTACGCACCCTGATATTGCGGACCTGATGAGCAAAGTGACCTTCAAGACGGACACAATGAGCCAACTTCTCGCTTGGAAAGAAGAGAACAACGCCTCTAACGAAGAAGCGGCTGTTTACTTCCTCAAGGGCAATCCTGAGGTTTGGGGAAGCTGGATCAATGAAGCAGCGACAGAAAAACTGTCCGCACTTTTGAAGTAAGCGAACTGCCTGTCTGAGTGCTCGTTCAAGGGCATGACGGTATTTTAGGCGATCCATTTAACAGGGCCAGTTCACATGATCTGGCCCTGTCGTCGTTTAGACGAACAATAGAATAGGGCCGAAACGATGGCCTGAATGAGGGATGTATGGCGACTTACGATTTTGTTTTCGACGGACTTGGCTTACGCAACTGGTGCGGTAGCAGCGGAGATGACGGCGGAGGAATGACGTCGATGGCGCAACTTCTGGCGGAGACATCAGACGAAGATGTAGTCGCCTCGGCTTGGGAAACGCCTTTTCCCTCCATGGATGCCCTGCATGAAGCCTGTCCCGCCTTTCCACAATCACGTGAGCTGACCAGTGGACTAGAAGAAGGCTTCCTATCGATCAAAGACAGTCTGAAAGTCGTCGTCGACCCGCTGACTCAACCCCTGAGCTGGGCGCTTAACGAAGCGCTCTGGGTAATGCAGGTGGTGCCATGGTTCGTCATGATCCCGCTGTTGATGCTCATTGCTTATGCCGTTAGTCGGCAGTGGAAACTGGTTGGGCTGGTTGCGATTTGCTTCGGGTTCCTCGGTTTTGTTGATTATTATAGCTACACAATGCAGACGCTGGCGATCATCTTTGTCTGTGCGATAACCTGTGTGTTACTTGGCGTGCCCATAGGGATAGCCATGTCGCGGAGCGACCGCGTACAGCGCACAATGATCCCGATTTTGGACATGCTCCAGACCCTGCCGCCGTTCGTTTATCTGATCCCGTTGATTTTCCTCTTCTCGGTGACGGAACCAAAACTCTACGGTATCGCCATTATTCTCTATGCGATCGTACCGGTGATCCGCCTCACGGATCTGGGCATCCGTCTTGTTGATCCCGACGTGACCGAAGCCGCAGATGCCTTTGGCATGACCAAACGGCAAAAACTGTTCAACGTGGAAATCCCGCTGGCGCTGCCAAATATCATGGCAGGCGTCAACCAAACCATCATGATGAGCCTCGCAATGGTCGTCATTGCATCGCTGGTTTCAGCCCCCGGTCTGGGTGTGCTGGTTCTGCGCGGCATTCGCTCGCTTGAACTTGGCGTAGGTCTGCTCTCTGGTCTGGGGATTGTGCTTCTTGCAATCATTCTTGATCGCGTGACCAAGGCGGCGCTTGCTCGCATCAATGTAAGTCAATCTAGATAAGAGGTGACGGATATGAACGAACCAGAAATCAAGATCTCGATCCGTAATCTCTATAAGATTTTCGGAGACGACCCAGAGCCAGCCCTGCAACACATCATTGACGGGATGGGCAAATCTGAACTGTTGGAAGAGCACAACCATGTTCTTGGCCTGAACGACATCAACATCGATGTGCCCGCCGGAAAAACGACGGTCATCATGGGCTTGTCAGGCTCGGGGAAGTCGACGCTTATTCGGCACCTCAACCGTTTGATTGAGCCAACCGCTGGTGAAGTCTGGGTCGATGGCGACAACATTCTGGAATACAACGAGAAGCAGATGCGGCACTTGCGGCAGCATAAAATGTCGATGGTCTTCCAAAAATTTGCGCTACTGCCGCATCGGACCGTGTTGCAAAACGCGGGCCTTGCGCCATCCATCGAAGGGCAGAACGAACGCAAATATGCGGATGAGGCCCGCAAATGGCTTGATCGCGTCGGGCTGCAAGGGCAGGGCGAGCAGTATCCCCATCAACTGTCAGGCGGGATGCAGCAAAGGGTGGGCATTGCCCGCGCGTTGACCAGTAACTCCGACATTATGTTGATGGACGAAGCGTTTTCGGCTCTTGATCCCTTGATCCGGACCGACATGCAAAACCTGTTGAACGAGTTGCAGGCCGAGTTGCAAAAGACGATCGTTTTCATCACGCATGATCTGGACGAGGCGCTAAAACTTGCAGACCATCTGGTCATTCTCAAGGACGGTTTTGTTGTCCAACAGGGAGAGCCGCAAAACATTTTGCTCAACCCTGCAGACCCCTACATCGAAGATTTCGTGAGTGATATCAATCGCGCGCGGGTTTTGCGGGTGCGATCTGTCATGCTTAAGACACCAGATGCACCGGGGGAGCGGGCAGGTGACATCGATCATGATGACACGCTGGAATCTGTGATTGCCCTGTCGGAGGGCGACACAGCACTTAGCTATCGTGTGATGAAGGACGGCAAGCCAGTTGGCTTACTGGACATGCGCAAACTGGTGCGTGCCCTCGTGCCATCAGAGCAATCTGACGATCCGGAAAGCGCCCGCCGCAGTGGCTGATTGACCTAGATTGAAACCGGAAGCCATTTTGGTTTCCGGTTGATCTCGTTCCCTATAGTTAACTTTAAATCTCTCAGCTGGATCGGAACGCGGCCCCCCGTAGATTTGTGGATGCCCTTTTTTTCAGTTCAAAGCCAAGGTCATAGATTTTTTCACTTTTGGTCTCGATTTTTGCGTTGGCGTCGATAACGATTTGCGCCGCAACTTTGCCAATTTCAACGCGCGGTGTGTGTACAGAAGTTACCGCTGGATTCATTTGAGATGTCGTTCCTAAATCATTAAATCCGCAGATTCCCATATCTTGAGGGATGCGGATATTGCGTCTTTCGCACTCAAACGCGATTCCGACCGCGACATCATCGTTGTTACAGAAAACGGCGTCGCAATCGGGAACCGTTGATAGAATGTCACCCAAGAGGTGCCGCCCGATTTCCACGCTCGATTTGATCTGCGTCGTTATTTGGAGGGCAGGGTCAAACAGGCCTGATTTCTCCATCATAGACCGATATCCCGCCATACGCATTTGTGTGCGAGGGTCCATGCGCGTGCCGACAAAGGCGATCCGGCGAAACCCTTCTTGAATCATATAATCGGTGGCTTCTGCTGCGGCTTGGAAGTTGGAAAACCCAACGATACTGTCGATTGGATCGTCGGCAATATCCATCACTTGCACCACGGGACAGTCGGTCGCCTTGAGGAGTTTGCGGGTCATTTCTGTTTGGTCGACCCCAGCGACGATCATGCCCGCAGGTTTCATCGTAAGAAATCTGCGCACCATCTCTTCTTCTTTGAGGGCGCTGTAGCGTGTGTTGCCAATTTGGATCGAATATTTAGTGCCTTCAATGGCGTCGTAAGCACCCGCCAAGACTTGTGAGAACACATTATTTGAAAACGACGGGACGAGCATTCCAATCACAGTGGAACGTTTTGAGGCCAGCGTAGAAGCCGCGCTGTCTGGCACGTATCCAAGCTCCTCTACCGCCGCTTGCACTTTGATGCGTGTCGATTCGGAAACCCGTTCTGGATCGCGCAAAGTCCTTGAAACAGTGATTGCGCTAACGTCTGCAATACGTGCGACATCGATCAAGGTTGGTTTCTTCATCCTCAATTCTCCTTGTTTGTAATGACGTATAAGCTTTTCCAGCTAGAAAAGATATTTCTTTTGACAAATGATTGCGCAATCATTTAAACATGTCTTGGTCATGGGGGGAGATAGACTTGAATGCAGCGTTTGTAATTATGGGTGTTTGCGGTGTTGGCAAAACGTCAATCGGCCAAGCGCTTTCAGTGAGCTTGCCTGCGACGTATATCGAGGCCGACACCTATCACCCACGTGAAAATATCACAGCGATGTCCGCGGGAATTCCACTGTCCGATGCCATGCGCATCCCTTGGCTTGAGAGCATAGGGGATGCGACGGAATCTGCCCGCGCAAAGGGCAACGTTGTCGTCGCTTGTTCGGCGCTCAAGCGGTCGTATCGCGACCTGCTTCAAAGTCGCATTGGCTGCGTCAAGTTTGTCTATCTGCACGGTGACCGAGATTTGATCGCTGACCGCTTAAAGCAACGAAGCGATCACTTCATGCCCACGACGCTGCTTGACAGTCAAATCGAAACGCTTGAACCTCCGACACCAGAGGAACACGCTCTTTTTGTCGATATTACGGGCAGCAAAGATCAAGTGCAGACCGATGTGGAAAATGCCGTGCGCGCGTATTTTGCCACCTCTAACGAAACGATCCGATAAATCATTGAAATCAGGGAGTAACTCAATGTCACTAAACGTAAAATCACTCGCGATTGCCGCGACACTTGCAATGACCGCCTCAGGCGCTTTCGCACAAGACTTTGCATTGCGCTTTCAATCGTCCGATCCCGCTGGCAACCCTAACTTTGGTTTGCAAAGCGAATGGGCCGCCAGCGTTGGCGTCCTCACAGGTGGACGGGTTACTGTTGAAATGTTGCCAGTAAACTCAATCGTCCAACACACAGAAACCCAAGATGCGGTTGCCGCAGGGATCATCGACGGTCACATCACCGATACGTCCTACTTCACGGGCAAAGATGCGGCGTTTGGCTTAATTGCGAACCCCGTTGGCGCATGGTCTTCACCGTATGAAATGTTTGCGTTTATGCAATACGGTGGCGGCAATGAACTGATGGCCGAATTGGTCGAGCCTTATGGTTTGCACTTTATCGGGGCCACAACCCCTGGCCTTGAAGCGTTTATCTCAAAAGTACCCTTGGATGGTGTTGACGATCTCAAAGGCTTGAAAATGCGGGCGCCAGAAGGCCTCGTTCAGCAAGTGTTTGCAGCAGCAGGCGCGGCTCCGGTCAATTTGCCCGGTTCGGAAGTGTTTACCTCGCTTGATAAAGGCGTGATCGACGCGGCTGACTATACCGTGTTCTCGACCAATCAAGAGCAGGGTATGCATGATGTTGCCAAGCATCCCGTTTACCCCGGTTTCCACTCCATGCCACTCGTCGAAGTGTCGATGAACAAAGCGACATGGGACAGTATGCCTGCGGATATCCACGCCATCCTAGAAATGTCGGTGCGTGATTTCGCCAACAATATGGTGAGCCAACTGGCCGCACGCGATACGATTGCTGTTGCCGAAGCGAACGCAAACCCAGAAATCACAGTGCACAACTGGTCCGCAGCAGAGCGCGCCAAATTCCGCACGATTGCACAGGGTGAGTGGAGCAAAGTGGCGACACGTTCGGACAATGCACAACGCGTTTTTGATGTGCTCACTGCATATCTTGCAGCGCAAGGCATGATTTCCGAGTAATCTAAACCACAAGCGGCCCCGTCATTTCGGCGGGGCCGTTTTTTCAAGGGATGTGAACCCAATGGACCAAGATCAAATCAAAAAACTGCATTTAGAGGAAGGCGCTGACCCGGACTCAGGGGCATTGGGGCAAGTCATTAATTCTGTGGGCATCATCTTTGCCATCGGAATTTTAATCTCCGCAGCCATTCTGATCCTCGAAATTTTTCTGCGCTATGTGCTGAATGCTCCCACCATTTGGGCCCACGAGACCGTGATTTTTCTGAACGCCAGCGCGTTTGTCTTCGGTGGCCTCTATGTGGTGTCGCGCAACAGCCATATCCGTGTTGTTTTGATCTATGATTACCTGTCCAAACCCGTTCGGCGCCATTTTGACATCGCGATTTCCCTCACAAGTTTTCTGGCGTCGGTGATATTCGCATGGGCCGCGTGGCAAGGCGTGAAACGCGCAATTTGGACCCCTACTGGCGATTTTCGCTTGGAGACGTCCGGCTCCGCGTGGAACCCTCCAACGCCGGGTCTGTTGAAAGTCTTTCTGCTTATAATCCTGTGCCTCATGGCTATTCAATTTCTAGTGTTGGCCGTTTCCTACTACAAAAAGAAAGATAGCTAACATGGAATGGCTTTCCCTCCTCACAGACTTCAAGGCTATGGGTATTGAATGGGCGACATTCGCCATGTTCGCCGCGCTGTTGCTTTTGCTCATTACCGGCATGCCGCTGGCGTTCGTTACCCTTTTGGTCGCTTTGATATTCGCTCTGGGTTGGTTCGGACCTATGGCCGTGCCGCTGATCACCAGCCGAATTTTCAGCTTTGTGAATTCGTTTGTGTTCGTGTCTGTGCCGATGTTTGTTTTGATGGCCGCCATCCTTGATCGGTCGGGCATCGCGCGCGATTTGTTTGATGCTATGCGGCTGGTTGGCGGACGATTGCGCGGCGGCATCGCTATTCAAACCTTACTTGTTGCGGTCATTCTCGCAGCGATGTCAGGTATTATCGGTGGCGAAGTTGTGCTTCTCGGCCTTATCGCTTTGCCGCAAATGTTGCGCCTTGGATATGATCGCAAACTCGCCATCGGCGTGTGTTGCGCAGGGGGCGCGTTGGGGACGATGATCCCACCGTCCATCGTTTTGATCGTCTACGGGCTTACCGCAAACGTGTCGATTGGCGATCTCTTCACGGCTTCCTTCCTCCCCGGATTGATGTTGGCAGGTCTCTATGTCGTTTACATCCTCATTCGCGCCTACCTAAACCCGTCACTGGCTCCAATTCCAGAACAGGGCGAAATCCCAAGAGCAGAAAAACTGCGTCTTCTCAAAGGTTTGTTCCTGCCGGGGTTGGTTGTGTTTTTTGTGCTTGGGTCGATCTATGGCGGCATTGCCAGCGTGACCGAAGCCTCCGCTGTGGGTGTGTTTGGCGTTACCTTGTCCACCATAATCCGAGGCGAGTTTTCAACGAGTTTGCTGCTCGGCGCGGCGCGGCAAACCCTTGCAACCGTTGGGATGATCGTTTGGATCGGGATCGGGGCCACGGCCTTGGTTGGCGTGTTCAATTTGATGGGCGGTATCAATTTTGTTTCGTCGCTCATCACCGGTATTTCTGACGAGCCTATTTTGATTATCCTGTTTATGATGGCCATCCTCTTTGTGCTTGGGATGTTCCTTGATTGGGTCGGAATCGCCCTTTTAACGATGCCAATCTTTGTGCCGATTGTCGTATCGCTCGGCTATGATCCTGTTTGGTTTGGCGTTGTGTTTGCCATGAATATGCAGGTGAGTTTTCTATCGCCACCATTTGGTCCCGCCGCGTTTTATCTCAAAAGCGTTGCGCCCAAAGACATCTCGCTGGGGGAAATCTTTCAATCGCTTCTTCCGTTCATCGGGTTGCAAATTATCGCGCTCGGCCTGCTCCTCGCGTTTCCAGGTATCACGGGTCGTTAGGAAGGTGCCATTTCTAGGCTGGGCACGCCTCCGCCTAGATCTGTGGTCTCAGTCCATTCGCTTTTTGCAATCGAGGACAATGATAGTGCCGTAATCACGGTGGATTGCCCCGTTTAGGGTGGGTTCGCGCAATGCAGTTTCACCGGCATTGCGCGAACCCACCATTTCACCAAGTTCCAACTGGGCGATCGGAATTGAATTCCCCCCCCTCTGAGCCCATGCCGAAAAGGGGCTCGTGCCCGATTAATCGCAGCAAAACCAGCGCGTGATTAAGCATGTTCACCCTCCACCGCATCGTTATTTTCCGCGACGGACCTGAGCGCGCTGGCCAAGTCGAACCCTGTACCACAACGCCACCAATGGGGGCGATTGATCCGCGTAAACTTTGTGGGTGGTTGCAAAACTATGAGGATAAAACCGACGATATGTTGGCTGGCGAATATCCGCAGTCTGGCCTACAGCGCGGTTTGATGCTGAAAGAGACTCTGGGTGTGAATCCGTTCAATTTCGGCATGGTCGGTGCGGGCGACAATCACATATCGATGTCTAGTCCAGGCAACGATAGCTTCATTGAGAAAAAACACGCCCAATGTGCCCTCCGAACATGGGGTCGTCAACGAAGTGGGTGAGTTGCACATTGCTTTGTAAAACTAAGAATTGGGCCTCGAACTCGACAGTTATGAGTGGCGCGCTGTTTGCTGCGATAGAGCGCCGTGAGGTGGGTCGTGTATGCGCGTGCGTCTACTTGGTGGCTGGGATTTTAAAGACGATGACGCCCTGCGTCGTGACTTCGCGGTCGTTGGCAATAGCAAAAGGGGGGGGGCGATGGGGGATTGTATGGGCAGACTCAGATTTTGCTCCTGCTCTCAAGGCGATCTATGACGCTCGCGTTATCGAATTTCGACCCCGCACAAGACAGCCGATGATCGCGTGAAGTACGACCCAGATATCCCCGTGACGGTCCCCTTCAAAACACAAGATCGGGCCATTACCTCGCCGATTTGGTGCACCCTAAAGGGCTAAATGATCTATCGAAACGTTTGGTCTGTGGGGCCAACTCTGAGTGTGGGAAGGCGCATCGATCCAGATTTTCGGACGGCTGGATTTGAAACTCCGGCCGCCTCCTTGAAAAAGTCATCTACAGATAAAGGGAGAAAAATAAATGATATGGTCCTTAGTGCGGCACGAATGGGCGCCACAACGGCAGGCGCTGCCGAACTTGAGACACCCGAAAGCTATGCGCGTGCCGTGGTTGATGAATCGTTCAAAAGCGCTGTTCAGGATGTTAGCTCCTGCACATACCGCCTATGCCGAGAAAGACCCTGATGGTGCCAATCTGGGACACATCCGAGTATCAAAGGGTGGGTGGATGCGCTTGGTGGCACACGCCGCGTATTATCGACGTATTGATTTGAAAATATACCTAATATTTTGGCGCGCCCATGCTCTCGGGGGGAGGCGGACACTGATTTTCCCCATGAATCCCCATCGTTTTACGCCGCGCGCGTCCTTGAAATTCCGAGGCTGTGTGCAATGTTTCACCGTTGATGCCAGAGGTTGCTGCGACGATCCAAAAGAAAGGCTCTCAGATGAATCCTCTACGCCAATTCATCGGGCCCATGGGCGATGCGACACCCTTGTTTGCGGTCGAAGGCGGGCTAGGAAACTATTTTCTGAGGTTACGCGAATCCTTTTCGGGCATTCTCATTTGAGACACGTCGTCGGGTTTGGGCGATACCACGATCACCCTCGTGGTCAGCCGGCATTCTGGCAACCTCCATAGTAGCGCCGCCTTTTTGATCTATACCCCGACAGGAAGCGATGCAAACTGCGCTCAATGCGCGTAACCATATCTGGTTGCTCCAGCCCGTTTTATCGGCCAAGTGGTTGGGAATATTCAGGTTCCGTCCGTGTTTTGTCCAGCACCCGCAACGCAGGGGCAGTCGACCAAACGCACCAGCGTTAAACCTTCGGGGGGCCGTACATGATGGCGTGTTCAAAATAGCGCTAGCCTTTGCACAAACCAAAAAGCCGCCACGCCGCCAATTCCATAGCCAATGGTGATTAGGGCGACGCCCTGTGATTGCAATGCTTTTCTGGCATTTTTTGGGGCCAAGCGGAGCAACAAGTATCCCAGCAATAGCACAACTGTGATGAACATGAGTTGGCCGATTTCCACACCTATGTTGAAAGAAAATAGCGCCAGTGGGATGTCGCCCTCGGGCAGGCCGATTTGGACCAAAGCGCCAGCAAAACCAAGGCCGTGCAGCAAACCAAAAGCAAACGCCACGGCCCAAGGATAGCGCACAGTTAGCGTTTGGTGGTCCTTGGACTGTTGCACCAATTCCGATGCGAGGAACATAATCGACAACGCGATGACCGCTTCTACGGGAGGCGCAGGGAGCGTGACCCAGCCAAGCGTTGCCGCCACGAGGGATATACTATGGGCGACAGTAAAGGCCGTTATCGCTGCCACCAAGGGACGCCAATTTCGGATGAGCAACAACAGGGCAAGCACAAACACGAGGTGATCAATCCCGCCAAGGATATGCTCAACCCCCAGCGCCACATAGCTTGAGAAAACGCCAAAGGTACTTGGCGTAGCGGGGATCACAAAGGACGGTGTACGTGCCGTCAGGCGCATCGTTTGCCCAGTTCCGCAATCGAGGGTATAGCGCACGAGCACGTCGGTATTGGTGTTTTCCAACCCTTCAATCGTGATCTCGTTGCCCGTCAATCCGCCCACGCATTCCGTCGTCCAGCGCGAGATATACGCGTAGCCATCGAATTGGGTGCTCGGGGGGCGTTGGTACGCACAGTTTTCCGGCAACACGGCTTCGATGGGCATAGGTCGCCCCGAAACGGCGGGTTTGCGCCATGTGACGCGCCAGTTTTCGGCCTCTAAAGGTTCGAGTTCCAGATATCCGGGTTCAAGCGCATGTGCGTGAGTCGACGGAACGGGCGCTCCAAAGAAGGCCAGCATGAGGCCAACAAGAATAAGCCGGATCATTGCGTCAACAACGCGCTATAATCACCAACTTGCACGTCATACCTTGCGCGCAGGTTGTGGATGTTTTGCGCTTTTTCGGCTTCTGCGTTTTGGGTTTGCCAGTCCTGTGTAACCCGCTCTTTAATGGATTCAAGGGGCACGGTTTCAGCGGGTTTGAAGTTTTCGACGCGCACAAGATGAACACCGAAGGACGACACGATTGGCCCCTGCCACTGCTCCAACAGTGTCACGTCGATTGCGTCATAGAACCCCATGCCAAAGCTGCGATCCACATTGGCGCGCGTGGAGCCTTTGAGCGTTGAGGGGAGCAGGGTTGGAACGCCTAAATCCTGGGTCGGTTGGCCATTGTGAACCGCGTCTTGTGTCGCCGAAATCTGGGCGTCAGTGGCGTTCGGGCCGAGGTAGATTTGTTCAAAAGTAACAATGGGATCTAGGGTGTAATTTGCAGTATTCGCGTCATAATAGGCTTTGAGCACGGCCTCGTCAGGGGGCGCACCCACTGTATTGACGCCCGTTATGAAATCCATCTTTTGCCGAAGGCGCTGGCGGATTACAGCATCGTCTTGATCAAGCCCCAAGGCCAATGCCTCGCGCACCAACACTTCTTCTTGTACAAAGCCGTCGACCATTCCGGCCATCTCGTCTTGTGTGGGGAGCCGCATCCAAGTGGCGCGAAATTGTTCCGCGATGCGCACCAGATCCGCGTTATCCACGACAAGCAAGTTTTCCTGCTGTTTGACTGGCCGCTCGTTGAGCGCTGCAAAGGTTGCAAAAACGAGTCCACCAACAAAAATGAAATGCAGTAATGGCTCTCTTAATAGCTTTGAAATTGTGTCTTTCATCATGTTTTCAACGGGTGCCTTTAGAAAAAGGAGGGGTAAAATTCCGTGCAGGGTATGGCTGAATTTGCAGGGGCACAACACGAAAAAGGCTTGCGAAGGTTAATTCGATCCGAGCGATCAAGGCGGAAGTATCAAGGCAAATCTTCGCGAAGAAGGTGAGGTTGATACCCGCTAGAAAACGTGGGTTAGGACTGTTTGTGCATGGGTTTTGTTTCCAAAGCGCCGTCGCTAACGACGGCGTCAATCAGGATGCGCGTGGTAAGTTCGAGATGCTCTCGCATCGCAATACTCGCGGCGGTTTTGTCGCGACCGATCGCGGCATCGGCAATCGCCTTGTGCTCGGCGGTCACATCGCGCTTGCGACTGTCTAGGGGAACGGACACGCTGCGATATCGTTCGGATTGCGCAAAAAGCGTCTCGCGAATGCGCAGCAACCACGGGCTGTCACAGGCCGATACCAGAGCTGCATGGAACCGACTATGCGCCGCGGCCCAGTCTTCGTTGACACGGTCGGGATCGTTCGGATCTTGGAGGCTGATCCGGGACAGTTCAAACTGCGTTGAAACAATGCCGGTTTCCCATTTCAAATCGCCATTCTCGATCGCATTTTCTAGGCAACAGCATTCGATAAGAATGCGCGTTTTGGTAAGGTCTTCCAACTCCGATTGTGTGATCGAGGCAACGCGATACCCCTTGTTGGGTTCAGCCACCACAAGCCCTTCAGAAGTAAGACGGGATAATGCCTCGCGCACAGCACCAAGGCTGAAGCCAAGGGCACTCACGAGGTCAGATATCTTAATTTTTTCGCCAGGTCGCAGGCGACAGGCCAGAATATCCGAACGGACCTTTTCATAGGCCTGCGCTGTTAGGTTCTGAGTCTTGGCCGCCATAGGTTGATCCCCTTTTGCCGATACCTATTTCATGAACATCTACTATATCGCAATAGTATACTGTTGCCCATTCCACAGTCACGACTGCGAGCTACGGTAAATAATATATTTTTAATTGACTGATACATTATTGCAAATTATGGTTTCCCTGTCTTATCAGAGGAACTGACATGAAATTTGCCGCATTCGAATTTGCTGGGCAGCGCGGGCTCGCCATAGAGGTTGAGGGCGCGTTTCGTGGCCTTATGGCACAGGACGAAGGGTTTCCCGGCGATCTGCTGACATTGATCCGCGCCGGAGCGCCGGCACTCAAAGCCGCGGCAAAGGCGCTTGGGAATGGTCCCGTTATCGACATGGCGGCGGTCACGTATCTTCCCCCTGTGGCAGACCCCGAGAAAATTGTGTGTGTTGGGCTAAACTATCGCGATCACTCGGCGGAAAGCGGCTTTGAACAGCCAACTTTTCCAACCCTGTTTGGCCGTTTCAACTCGTCTCTTATCGGGCACGGTGCCGCGATCATCCGTCCACAAGTGTCGAACCAACTCGATTATGAAGGTGAATTGGCCGCGATCATCGGGGCCGAAGCGTCCAAAGTGTCCGAGGCCGATGCGCTGAATTATGTCGCGGGATACTCAATCTTCAACGATGCCTCAATCCGCGACTATCAAGTCAAGTCGCCGCAATGGACCGCAGGCAAGAATTTCGACAACACAGGCGCCTTCGGACCCTATTTTGTCACGGCGGACGCGTTACCCAAGGGCTGTCTCGGGTTAGCACTGACAACCCGCCTCAATGGCCAAGTGGTGCAGCAGGCCGAGATTGATGATATGGTGTTCTCTGTTGCGCAAACCATTTCGATCTGTTCGCAGTTCATGACCTTGAAACCCGGTGATGTAATCGTCACGGGAACACCTTCGGGGGTTGGTCTTGCGCGCAAGCCGCCGCTTTGGATGGTTGACGGCGATGTCTGCGAAGTCGAGATTACGGGCCTCGGTAAGTTATCCAACCCCGTGCGCGACGAAATTTTACAGCCACTCACCAAATCCGCCTGAGTTAAGGGAGAAAACCATGACTGCAATCACTGGCAAAGTCGGCATCACCAAGCGCCCCGGCGAATTGGGTATTCATTCGATGGACACCTTTCACATGGTGGTGCCTGATCTTCGGGTGGCACAGGATTTTTACACCAGCTTCGGCCTAGATGTGCGCGAAGAGGGGGAGGGGTTGGGGCTTTATACCTTCGGGTCGACCCAACGCTGGGCGTCCCTTGGGGAGGCTGGGCGCAAGAAGCTCAACCATCTTAGCTTTGCGATATTTGAGGAAGACTTCGAGCCGATGAAACGACGAATTGAGGCGGACGGAGTGCCGATCATGGATGCGCCGCTCGGTTTTGACAGCAATGGAATTTGGTTTCGCGATCCTTTCGGTGTTTTGATTGAGGTCAAGATTGCTGAAAAAACAAGCCCAGCACAAAAGGCGGACTTTAGTGTTCCTTCGTCGGCGGCGGGTGTGATGGGCTCAATGCAGCGCTGCAATGCGCCCAAGGTCCAGCCACATCGGCTGGCGCATCTGCTCATTTTTACCCCCGATGTTCCGGCCTGCATCCGCTTTTACAGCCGTACATTGGGGTTGCGTTTGAGCGACCAGTCTGGCGATGGTATTTGTTTTATGCATGGGATTCACGGCTCGGATCACCATCTGGTCGCCTTTGCAAAATCTGACGCTCCCGGTTTGCATCATTGCAGTTGGGACGTGGGCGGCATCAATGAAATCGGCTTGGGTGCGGCGCAAATGGCAGACAAGGGATTTGACAAAGGTTGGGGCCTTGGACGGCACGTGCTTGGGTCGAATTACTTCCATTATGTCAAAGATCCATGGGGCAGCTACTCGGAATATTCCGCCGACATCGACTATATTCCTGTCGATCACGATTGGGAGGCGGGCGACTATCCACCAGAGGACTCGATTTACCTGTGGGGGCCAGAAATTCCGAAAGATTTCATCACAAATTATGAGTCCCAACCAGAGTAAAGCCCACCTAAGAAGAAACGTTATCGTTTTCAGGCGGCACAACCTATTATTCGGAGGGCAAGAGAGGTAGAAGCGGTTTACCGTCAGGCGCATTTTAGGAGATCGGCCCGTGAAGTTAACCCAGATCAGGGACCTAATTGCGACCGCTGACACCGGCAGTTTGCGCGCGGCGGCGCGTCATCTAGGCGTGACTCAGCCCGCGATAACGCGCAGCATCCGCGAATTGGAGCGGGAGTTGGGCGTTCCCTTGTTTGAACGGCACCAGTTTGGCATGTTGCCCACAACGATGGGGCTGGCCATGCTCAAACGGGCCCGCACCGTTGAAGAAGAACTGCGGCGCGCGACGGAAGAAATCAGTCAAATGCAGGGCGAAATGGTCGGAGAAGTCCGCGTGGCGATGTCGGCGGTTTCTACTTTCGCCATGATGCCGCAAGCGGTGATGAGTTTTCGCCGCACCCACCCTCGCGCTGTCATGAAGTTCGTTGAGAGCTTTTATGCGCCAATAGAGGGTCAATTGCTCAACGGTGAAATCGACTTTTTCGTTGGTCCCTTTATGGATACCGGACGGGGGAGCCGCGTGACGTCGGAAGTGTTGTTCCAGAATATGCGCGTTGTTATCGCGCGCAAAGGCCACCCGCTTGCGCAGGCGACATCGATTCGTCAGCTTGGGGAGGCAGAATGGGTCAAACAGGCCTTGCACGACCGCAAAAGTGAGGGCGACTTTGAGCGACCATTTGTTCAGCTTGGATTGCCGATGCCACGGATCATTATGCATACCACATCTTCTACGGCGACTCTGCTGGCGGTGGCCAATAGCGATTTGCTGACCTCAGTTCCAATGCAGGTGTTGAATGCGCCCGTTGATCGCGCGTTGTTTGACGTGCTGCCAATCACCGATGTTCTGGAAGCGGCACCGATCTGCCTCGTGCGGCGTGTCGATCTTTCGCTCACACCGCTGGCGGAATGTATGTTCGACATGTTCCGCCGCGCGGGTCTACAACACAGCCGCAAATCCGATGGCGCAGCTGTATTGTAATCCCTTTTTCTATGCTTTGAGCGAACTGCGACGTCCGATGAGTTGTTCGAAAACCTCGACCGTTGGCACCACTTCTCCGCGCCATGCAACATGTTGATCGGGACGAATTAGGACTAAGGGTGCGCCATAGAGCTTGGCCAGTCGCCCGTCTTTTGGTGCAAACACGGTCAGTGGCATGCCCACGTCTTCGGCCGTTTTGCGCGCCTTGGCGATCTCTTGCGCGTCAACTTTATCGGTAATCAACAGCGTGAACCCCTGACCAAAATGGTCATAAAGCGACGAGTCGTCCGCGAGCCAACAATGCGGCGCGATGCAACCCGGCGTGGCCGAGGGCGTATAGTCAATCGACCGCTTCCAGTCTTTTTGCGTGCCGTCATCTATAATCGCGGGTGAATTGCAGTAACAATAGCCCAACACCACTCCACGGGCATAGAATTCGCCGTGCTTGTGCTTGCGCACCATTGCCGCCGCTTCTTGGCGTGCGGCGACACCTTCTGGTGTGTCTTCTTCGATGTGCGGTAGGATCAGCTGGTTGGCGAGGATCGTGTGGTTGGCCTCGGCGGCATCCAGCACAAATTGCGCGGTCTGGCGGCGCTCAACCTCAAAGCTGTCGAGTAGGGCCGTGCCGCCCCAACCCTGAAGCACCGCGGCGAGTTTCCAGCCGATATCAACAGCATCCCCAATCCCCAGCAGCATCCCGAACCCGCCAAACGGTGGGTGCAAATGGCCAGCATCGCCAATCAGAAAGGTGCGATCCGTGCGAAACCGGTCGGCCAGCAACTTGCTCGCGACCCACTCGTCAGAGCTGAGCACCTCAATTTCGGTGTCAATTCCGGTCGCCGCGCGGATCATATCCGCAGCGGCCTCCAGACTTGGGGCGTTGGCCGCATCAATGCCGGTCGGCATGAAATACCAGAGATCACCCGTGTCCATCGGCCCGATCAGGCTTGGAAAATCGGGGTTGATTTGCCAGTACATGATGCCGTCGCCGTGTGGGTGTTTCGCGGCCAATTCGGGCGCACGGAAAATGACGTTCAGATTGCGCGAGAGGCCGTAGGTGCCTTCCATCTTGGCGCCAATGGCGTCGCGAACGGCGCTTCCGGCCCCGTCTGCTCCCACAAGATATTCCGCCGACAACTCCCAGTCGCGAGAGGTGGCACTGTCATAAAGCTGTACCGATACGCCGCCATCAAGGGCTGTGTAGCCTGTGAATGTCTGGCCATAGCAGATTTCAACACCCGGCAATGACAAGGCGTGATCAATCAGCACTTTCTCAAGCTTGTATTGCGGAATCCATTGGCCGTGCTCGGAAAATTCCTCGTTACGCTCAGCCTTGCAATCGAGCGCGTGTTCAAAACGGTGCAACAGATGTCCGCCCAGTCGGGTCACGAAATTAACGTGCGAAGGGTACTCAACGCCAAAGGGCGAGGCGGCAGCCAGCTTATCGGCGATCCCCCAGCGGCGCATGTGTTCGCGAGTCCGTGAGTGGGTCGTTTTGGCACGTGGCGCATAGCCTGCGCGGACGCTGCGTTCGAGGATAACGCAAGGCACGCCGCGATAGCCAAGCTCAATGGCAAGGGCGAGGCCCGCAGGCCCGCTGCCGATGATTGCCACTTTTGTGGCGCTAGGTAGGTCTGACATCTGTGAAAGTGCCTCCGATGGCCAAGGCGCAAAGGGCCCTTGGCGTCAATTTTCGTGCGGCAGAGTTGCCTCTGCCGCGGCGTTTGGGGATCAGCTGGGCAAGCGGATGTCGCCGGGTGTGTCAGGTAGGAAATCACCAGCACGTGACATCTTCAGCAGATCGGATTGGGCAACCCCGTCCTTCAGAGCCTTGATCAGTTTGGGCGGATCAACTTCGACACCGATAGGCTCGCGTGCAAATTCGGGCGATGTCTGCATCCAATGCGCGGAGTGAATCCAGTTGCCAAAGTTGTCGCTTTGCAACTCAACGCTATTGCCGTCGGGATCGACATAATAGAACGACATGGTCAGCCCATGATCTAGGCTGATGTGCGGGAGAATGCCGACCTCGGCCAGACGTTCATAATTGTCGAGCAACCCTTGGAGCGTGCCAAATTCAAAGGCCGTGTGATGGATACCGTCATGGACGATCTTATCGGGATCGGCTTTGATCCCAGGGGTGGCGAGAAAGGCAATCCGGTGATTTGCCGTATCATTCGTCGTCCAGGCGGCACCTTCAAAAACGAAATTGGGTGCGCAGCCTACCACGGCTTCGTACCAGTCCATCATTTCCTGCATGCGTGTCGTTTTGAATGTTACGTGGTGCAGTATTGGTTTCTGCGCGATTGGTTTTGGTTTCTTCAATGGTTTCTCCTCCCAGTATAGACGAGCGCAATCCGTTAGGACGCAAACTCGATCGGTCAGTGAAACTCTGTCACGGCCTCTCCACATGGGGCAGATGGAAAACCACCTTTGCTGATACCAGAAAATTATCGCTCCCCTTGATTTCGCGTATTTTTGTTGATGATACCAGAAACCTATCGTCGAAAAGAAATGTGGATCGCGCCAAGGTCGCCAATGGTTTCTAAAACGATACAGAACCAAAGGGGGGATCATGCCAGCAGGACGTACAGCGGAACTAGAAGCCAGAGAAATGCTGCGGTGTGCCGCGCTTATGGCGGGTGATTATAACGGTCTCGCGAATTTATTGACGGATGATCTTGTTCATATTCACCTCACAGGGCAGGTGGATACAAAAGAAGGATATCTGAGCGGATTTCGCGATAAGTATAGGTTTCGCAATATCGAACGCGGCCCGCTTCGAATTCGGTTCTTTGGCAATACAGCCGTGATGACGGGGCGGCTCACCCAGATAATCGACGTGCGCGATACAGAGCAAGTGCTTGATGTAACAGCCATGACGACACAGGTCTGGAACCACGACGGAACGCGCTGGCAGCTCAATACCTGTCATAATGCGCCGTTGGCGTGAAATCCGTGCTATCACGGGCCCATACGCCAAAGTTTGGCGCGTTTTCTGCGACAGTAAACGTCGCCGTACTTACATGGAACATGCTGAATAGACGGGATAATATTCGATGCGCGGCCACGCCAATTCGTTGTTTTTCATAACTTGATACCGTTTTGGCATCACTTGACGCCCGATCATATCTTCGGTGGGGACAGACCCCATGGTACTGCTTAAAAGAGGGAGAACTGTGCGTCGATTTGTTGCCCAAACGGGGCGCAGGCGTACAGTATAAGGGAGGATAGAATGAGCATTAAAACTGTAACTGCCGTTGCATTGATCGCAGGGGCTACTGCTGCGATTGTACCACAGATCGCAAGCGCACAGGACCATGTCCTAAAAGTATCCGCGCCAATTCCGCCAACCGAGAGAGATCCGGTTTACGCGTGGATGGTCGCCTTTGAAAAAGGTGTCGAAGCAAGTTCGAACGGACAGATAGACGTGCAATTGTTCCCCGCCAACCAGCTCGGCCAGCTTCCAGCTGCGGTTGAGGGTGTTTCGATGGGCACGATTGAAGTTTCGTTTTCGATCATCGGCTTTTTCAACGCGCTCGACCCGCGCTTTCAGGTGCTAGATGCGGGCGGATTGTTCAACTCTCCCGAAAATGCAATGCGCGCCTACCAACAGCCAGAAACGCGCCAGATGCTGTCTGAATTCGGCGCGGCCGCCGGTGTGAAACCACTGGTGATCGTGATTGACGGGCAGGGGGTTGTTGTCTCAAAAGAGCCTCTCGAAACTGTTGCAGATTTTGAAGGCGTGAAGGTCCGCACGGGCGGGGCCGCTCCGCTCTTGGTCGATCCGCTCATCGCAATGGGCGCGGCACCAGTCGCCATGCCATTGGGGGAAGTTGTTCCCGGTTTGCAAACGGGCACCATCGACGCGGCCACCAATTCCATGGGTGTGGTCAACGCCTTTAAAATGGCCGATGTCGCCAAGAACGTCACCTATTTGCCAGGCAACTACACCACAGTTGGCGCGGTTGTTAACACGGGCTTCCTTGATGAAATTGGACCGGATTTGGCCAAAATCGTGATGGATGAAGCGATGAAAGCGGAATCTGTCATTTTTGATCACTTGGCAAATGCTCCAGCGCAAGAAGCCGCTTGGGAAGCTGCTGGAGGGCAAGTCATTCGGATGAACGACGCGGAGCAAGAACTCTTTCTTTCGATTTCCAATCCAATCGTGGAAGGTCTTGTCGCACAGAACCCGCAAATGCAGGCGGATTTTGAGGTCCTGAAAGAAGCAGCCGCTGCTTCGCAGTAATCCGCATAAAGGTACCGGGGAGCAGAATTGCCCCCGGTCGTATTTCTCAAGGGGAAGACTATGCATTTTCTCGACAAGGTCGCTAACGGCCTGCTGCAACTGCTGGGGATCATGCTCATTGCGATGGTTTGTCTGAGCGTTTACAATGTGATCAGCCGATATGTGTTCAACAGCGCGTTGCTCTGGGCCGACGAAATTGCCGTGTTTGCGATGATCGCCCTTGGTTGGCTTGGCGCGGTTGTTTGTGGTTGGCGCAATTCCGAAATCCGCATGGATATCCTGAGCAACTTAATGCCGCAATCCGCACAGAGGATCCTTCAGATATTCCAGCAGGCGGTTATTGCGGTTTTGTGTGGTTGGGTGGCGCTTCAATCCGTGCCCTATATCACGCGGACCCACGCCATCGGCATGCGCAGCGACGCCTCGGGTTTTCCGGTCTGGCTTATCCATATCGTGATCCCCGTAAGTCTTGTGTTGATCGCGTTGATCGCGGCGCTCCGCTGTTTGCGTCTGATCGCGGGTAAGGACGTGGTTTTCGCGCCTGTGACACCAACGAAAAGGACCGTCGGATGATTTTCGCTCTGGGCCTCGTGCCCGTCGTCTTGTTGCTTTTTGGCTTTCCCATCTTCATCGTTTTGTTGGCGGGATCGGTGCTGGCGCTCACGGGCTACATGCAAATGCCGCTGACGGCCATTCAGCAAAATTTGATGGGATCCCTGAATTCTCCGGGCTTGTTGGCTGTTCCCTATTTCATCTTTGCGGGCGAATTGATGTCGCGCGGCACCGTGTCCAAACGGCTGGTAGATTTTGTGCGCTCTCTTGTGGGCAATCTGCCCGGATCGTTGGGCGTTACCACGGTTGGGACCGCCACTGTTTTTGGCGCGATCTCTGGTTCGAGTGCGGCTTCGGTCGTCGCCGTCGGCAAGGTCATGCATCCTGCGATGACCGCCGACAATTACCCCCAAAGGTTTTCGGCAGGGATGATCACCTCGGTCAGTGCCATTGGTATTATCATTCCGCCGTCCATCCCGATGATTATCTATGGCGCTGCCGCTGAAGCGTCGATCCCGCGTCTCTATGCGGCTGGCGTTGTGCCGGGGTTAATCCTCGCGGCGATGCTGTCGATCTTTATCATGTTGCGCGCCCGTGCGGGTGGTTTTGGTACCACTGAGGCGCCCTCGCTTAAGCGAATTCTCTATACGATGGGCCGCGCGTCTTGGGCGCTGGGCGCACCGGTGATCGTTTTGGGCGGCATCTATGGCGGGGTCTTTTCCCCGACCGAAGCCGCCGCTGTGGCCTGTGCTTATGCGCTGATCGTTACGCGGTTCATCTATCGTGAACTCAGTTGGTCCGAGATCTTGGATGCGGCGACCTCGACTGTTTTCTTCACCGCACAAGTGTTGGTCATCATCGCCGCTGCGGGGCTTTTCTCGTGGATACTTACGGTAAATCAGGTGCCGCAAACGCTGGTGACTTGGATTGCCGAGATGGAGATTTCGCCTTGGCAGTTCCTGCTGGCGGTCAACATTCTGTTGCTGGTTGTGGGTTGTTTCATGGACCCTCTGTCGGCGATCCTATTGCTGACACCGCTGCTCATTCCGATCGTTGACTCGCTGGGGATCGACAAGGTTCACTTTGGGATCGTCATGACGCTGAACCTCGCTATTGGCCTGTTCACGCCGCCCTTTGGCATCAATATCTTTGTCGCTCAATCCGCGTTGAAAATGCAGACCCTTGATATCTATCGTGGTGTGCTGCCCTTCTTTGCGGTCTTCCTTGCGGCTCTTTTGCTCATCACTTTCGTCCCTGCGATTTCGCTTTGGGGCATGGAACTGTTCCTGTTCTGAAAGGACGAAACATGTCGCGACTGTCTGATCGCACGATAATTATTACTGGTGCTGCGCAGGGAATTGGCGCGGTCTATGCCAAGGCCATCGCCGCACAAGGCGCGCGTGTGGCGCTATGTGATGTGGCCGCACCCGACGCTTGTGTTGCCGAAATCCGTGCGGCGGGGCATGAAGCGATGGGCGCCATTTGCGACATTACCGATGCAGCGGCAGTGGCGGATTTCGTCGCCGAAGTGACCGCGCAGTTTGGTGAGGTCACGGGTTTGGTCAATAACGCGGCGATGTTTGCGTCGCTGCGGCCCAAACCGTTTGAGCAAATCACCTCCGAGGAGTTTGACCGCGTGCTTCAGGTCAACGTGCGCGGCACGTTTGAATGTATCCGTGCAGTGATGCCGGGGATGCGGGCGGCGGGCTATGGCAAGATCGTCAACATCGCCTCAGGGACGCTTTTCAAAGGCACACCGGGATTGCTGCATTACACCGCCTCCAAAGGGGCCGTGGTCGCGCTGACCCGCGTGGTCGCGCGCGAAGCTGGGGCAGCGGGTATTCGCGTTAATTGCCTGACCCCGGGTTTCACGTTGAGCGAGGGCATCATGGATGCCGCCGAAACCGAAGCGATCAACCAAATGACAGTGGCGTCGCGCTGCCTGCCGCGCGACCAGATGCCAGATGACTTGAACGGCGCGGTGATTTTTCTGCTGTCACAGGACAGCGATTTTATGACGGGTCAAACCATTGTCGTCGACGGTGGGTCGGTGATGAACTGACGCGCCTGCTAACCTCAAAAATACTGTGCCAAATGGCACGCTCACCACTTTCAACGAATTAGGAAACGATATGCCAATTGCAGTATTTACGAAGAATTCGCGGCCACGGCTCGGCAAAGTTTTTGGCGATGCCTTGATTGACCTTTCCGTCGCCGCCCCTGACCTGCCTGATAGCATCATCGCGTTTCTGAAAGCTGGTGCGCCCGCGCGCGCGGCCTATGACAAAGTGACCCGTGACTCAGGCGAACTCATCCCGCTTACCGACGTGACGCTGCAAGCCCCTGTGCCGCAACCCGAGAAATTCCTCGCCATTGGCATGAACTATGCCGATCACGGTGAGGAGGCAAAAAAGCTTGGTGTTGAGGTGCCGCCGTACCAGTTGTGGTTCAATAAACAGGTGAGCTGTATCAACGGGCCGTTTGATGATGTGGTGTCGCCGAAAGTGTCGGAAAAGCTTGATTACGAGGTGGAGCTTGCCGTGGTGATCGGCAAAACCTGTCGCTATGTTTCTGAGGAGGACGCAGCTTCGGTTGTTGGCGGCTACATGGTGTCCAACGACGTGTCGGCTCGTGATTGGCAATTGCGCACAGGCACCATGACGCTCGGAAAATCCTTTGATACGCACGGACCCATTGGCCCATGGTTGACCTTGCCGGACGAAATCGGTGATCCGCATGACTTGCGCCTGCGCACGTTCATTAACGGCGAGGTGCGCCAAGACGGCAATACCCGCGACCTGATCTACAGCATCTGGCAGCAGATTTCCTATCTGTCGCAAGTCATGACCCTAAAACCGGGCGACATTCTGGCAACAGGCACACCCAGTGGTGTTGGCGTGGCGATGAATCCGCCGCAATTTCTGCGCGTGGGGGACGTGATGCGGGTGGAGGTTGAGGGGCTTGGCCATCTGGAAAACCGCGTGATCAAAGATCGCGGATAACAAAATTAGGGAGGAGTACACAATGAACCAGAAGGCAAACACCACCAGTTTCAAAGAACAAATCGACACGCAGGTTTTGAGTGGCAAAGTGGCACGCGGCAGCGATACCAGTTTGCCGGTGATCCTCGCGATCCATGGCGGCACTTATAATTGCGACTATTTCGATATTCCGGGATACTCGTTGATCGACCGTGCCGTAGCACAGGGATTTGATATCGTGGCGCTCGACAGGCCAGGGTATCGCGAGTCAACAGCCTTGCCGGATACGCCTGATATGATTGATGCCAATGCCCAAGCGCTGAATGCGGCTTTGCCAGCGTTGATCGCCAAGCTTGGTTTGGCGGGGCGGCCGATTTTTGTGATCGGGCATTCCATTGGCGGGGCGATTGCTCTGACGCTGGCGTCGATCCGCGCGGGCTGGTCGTTGTCAGGGATTGCAGTGTCTGGAGTGGGGGCCGAAACGCCGCCCGAGGATGCGGATAATTACGCCAACCTACCGCAGCAATATTTTGTCGAATTGCCAACGCCAATGAAGGACGCGGTAATGTTTGGCCCCGAGGGCAGCTATGCGGCGGACATGCCCCAAGCCAGCCATATGGCCAATACGGCCGTGCCCCGCGCGGAATTGATCGACATCACGGGCGAGTGGCAAAATCGGGTCGCGGGCATTGCGGCGCGTATCGACGTGCCTGTGCATTACCGACAAGCCGCTCATGAGAAGCTTTGGTTGACATCAAAGGAACGCGTCGCGGCATTCGCGGACCTGTTCACAGCCAGTCCGCGCGTCGATGCTGCCCTCATTGAGAACGTCGGGCATTGCATTGATTTCCACAACGTGGGTGCCGCGTTCCAGAAAGCGCAGCTTGATTTTGCTGCAGGAACGCAAACGGCCTAACGAGGCTTTCGTCAAGAATACCACCGAAATAATCGGCGGTGCCTTTCGTCCCATGGGCGAGGGACCGAAACTTGCAACCCGGACGCTGCATAAGGCACGCCGGTAAGGACCATTAGGGAGGAGACCCAAATGAAAACGTTACTACTTACGACAGCCTTCACCTGTGCCGCCATCGGTGCGCAGGCGCAGGTGTTGACCATCTCGACCACCAATCCCGGCGGGCTAACCCATTCCATCGGCTCGGCCATTGCCAAGACCATTACGGACACCACAGATATCAACGCGGTTGTGGTTCCTGCGGGTGGATCACCAATGCCCGCCGTTGCAGGGGGCGAGGCCGATTGCGGAATCAACGTTGCGTTTGATGTGTCTTACTACACGAACGGCACCGCCTTCTACGAAAGCGAAGGCAAGCATGAAAATTTGCGCATGGTGGCGGCGGTTTTGCCGTCGCAGGTGACGCTTTATGTCCGCACAGACGCCGAAGCACATGACATCGCAGACCTAAAGGGCCAGCGGTATCCCGGCGGACTCAACGCGCAACTTGCGATTGGGGCTGTCTATGACACCTACCTGAAACTGGCAGGATTGAGCCGCGATGATGTTGAAAGCATCCCCGCGCAAAGCATCGTTCAGGCGGCAAATGACTTTGCTTCGGGTCGCAACGACACTTTCTTGTTCTCGGTCGGTTCGGCCAAAGTGTTGGAAGTTGACAGTTCGGTTGGTGGCCTGAAGGCGCTGCAAATCGACGCGTCGGATGCGAACAAGGCGATCCTTGCGGAAAACCTGCCTGGTGCCACGTTTGTTGCCCTGCAACCTGGTGCGGCGCCCCAGATCGTCGAGGAAACCAACGTCATCGCCTATGATTTGGTGCTGTTCTGTGCGGAGTCCGTGCCGGATGAAACCGTCGCTGCTCTGACCCAAGTTGTGCATGACAACAAGTCTGCGCTGGCGGAAAGCTTCAAGGCGATGAGCCGCTTTGAACCGGCCAACATGGCGCCAGAAGTCCCCGGTGTCGACTATCATCCCGGTGCCGTGAGCTATTACGAAACAGCGGATCTCTGGCCACCAAAAGGCTAAGCCAAACAGGGTGGCCGCAACCGCTCGTGGCCACCCAGACCAATTTTGCAGAAAGTAGATGCGATGTCTGACCAGAACGAAATACAATCGGGAGCCGGCCTTTCCAATCGTTGGCTTGTTGGTCTGCTGGCGGCTTTGTTGCCGTTGGGCACTGTGGCTTGGGCGTTGGACCTGCCGCGTCGGGCGGGGCTTTTGGTGTATCCCGAAACCTTTGGCGGAGTCATGTTGGCGGTCGCAATTGCGCTGGTTTATCTGGCGGTGCCTGCAGGCGAAGGACGGCGACGCAGCCACGCGCCTTGGTACGATGTGATCCTTGCCGCCATCGGGTTCGTCGTCTGTATTTTTCTTGCCATTCAGTTCCCGCAGCTTTCGATTGCTTCGGTCAAAACGCCCCTAGGGCTGCTCACAGCGGCGCTGGTGATCCCGCTCTTGCTCGAAGGGGCGCGCCGGACGGCAGGCTTGCCCATTGTGCTGGTTGCTGTCGGGTTTCTGGCACTGGGCTTGATGGCGCATTTGCTGCCCAGCCCGCTGACGGGGCGCAATGTGTCCGTGCAAAGCCTCGGCTGGTATCTCGCGTGGAACAACAGCGCGATCCTCGGCACACCGACCATGGTTGTGGTGACGGTTGTGGTGGCCTTTGTGTTTTTCGGGCAGGCCTTGTTCATGTCTGGTGGCGCTGGGTTTTTCACCGATATTTCCTTGGCACTGATGGGGCGCTACCGTGGCGGTCAGGCAAAAATTGCCATCATCGCCTCGGCGTTATTTGGCACAATCTCGGGCAGTACCGTGGCCAATATCGTTTCTACGGGCGTGGTCACAATCCCGATGATGAAGCGCGCAGGCTATCGCGCGCATGTGGCGGGGGCGGTGGAATCCGTGGCCTCGACGGGCGGACAGTTGATGCCACCCGTGATGGGCGTCGCCGCCTTTTTGATCGCTGAATTCCTCCAAATGCCCTATGGCGCGATTGCCTTGGCGGCGCTGATCCCCTCGGTTATTTATTTCGCAGCCCTCTTTATCCAAGTTGATCTGGAGGCCGCGCGCCACGGCATTACCCGCGTGGCGGAGTCCGATATTCCCCGTGCCCGTGCTGTGCTCAAGGCGGGGTGGTACATTCCCATTCCGTTCGCAATCCTGATCACCTGCATCTTCTGGCTCAATGTGCCGCTGGATCTGGCCGCGCTTTATGCCACGGTCGCCGTCATCGTGAGCGGTGTTTTGTTTGGCTATAACGGCCAGCGGATCGACCTGCGCAAACTGTGGGATATCCTGACCAAAACCGGCATCGGCCTATTGGATATCCTGATGATCGCCCCGCTCGCAGGGATCGTGATCGGCGTTTTGAATATCTCGGGGTTGAGCTTCACATTGGCGCTGAGTTTGGTGGCAATGGCAGGGGGCAGCGTACTCGCATTGCTGTTCCTGACCGGAGCGGTCAGCATCGTTTTGGGCATGGGGATGCCCACGGTGGGCGTCTATATCTTGCTGGCCACGCTGGTTGCGCCTGCACTCATGCAGGTGGGAATTGATCCGCTCGCGGCGCATCTGTTCATTTTCTATTATGGCATGTTGTCGATGATCACGCCGCCTGTGGCGATTGGGGCCTTTGCTGCGGCCTCCATCAGTGGAGCCAACCCAATGCGCACGGGGTTTACCTCCATGCGGTTTGGCTGGGCGGCCTTCGTCATTCCGTTCCTTTTTGTCTATTCTCCCAGCCTCCTGATGCAGGGCGGCTTGGTTGAAACCGTGCTGGATGTGGCCACAGCACTTGCGGCCGTCTGGCTGATCGCGGCGGGTTTCACGGGCTTCAGCTTGCGCCTGATTTCGCGCCCACAACGCTTTGTTTACGGGCTGGCGGGGCTTTGTCTGCTCCTGCCTGTCGGGATGTTGGACTGGAGCCATATTGCCAACCTCGTGGGCGTCATCGCGGGCGTTGGCCTGCTGGCGTTTGACCTTATTCGGCGCAAAAATACGCCCATAGTACAAGAGAGCCTCTCATGATTATCGACATTTACACCCACATTTTTCCACAACCTTATTTCGACGCTTTGATCCGTGAAACGGCGGGTCTGGGCAGTCTTGGCGAGCGTATGAAAGGGGTGCCGTCGGTTATCGATTTGGATGTGCGATTCCGCCAAATGGATAAGGTCGGAGCCTACCGGCAAGTGATCAGCCTACCTGCACCCACGCTTGAGGAGGTCGCCGAACCCGCCCTTGCACAGCGCCTCGCACGGCTGGCAAATGACGGCTTGGCCGATTTGGTGGCGCGCCATAACGACCGCTTTCCCGCCTTCGTCGCCAGTGTGGCGCTCAATGATATCGACGGGGCGGTCGCCGAGGCACAGCGCGCGGTTACCGAATTGGGCGCCAAAGGCATCCAGATTCACACTAATATGTGCGGTCGCCCGCTGGACGATCCTGAGTTTTTGCCGATCTTTGATGTTGCTGCGGAATTGGGGGTGCCGATCTGGCTGCATCCGACCCGCAGCGCCGCGATGAGTGATTATGCCGCCGAAAAGAAATCACGTTTCGAGATGTGGTGGTGCTTTGGCTGGCCCTATGAAACCTCCATCGCGATGGCGCGGTTGGTGTTTTCGGGCCTGTTTGATCGTCATCCTGATCTGCGCATCATCACTCACCATCTGGGCGGGATGATCCCCTATTTCGACGGGCGGATTGGTTATGGGATGGAAATGCTGGGCAGTCGTACGCCTGATGAGGATTACAGCCAAGTCCTGTCCGCGCTAAAGCGTCCGCATTTGGAGTACTTCCGCGAGTTCTATGGTGACACGGCCTTGATGGGCGGCACCTCGGGGCTCCATGCTGGGCTCAAATTTTTTGGGGCGGATCAAGTGGTTTTTGCCACCGACACCCCCTTTGCCCCCATCAAAGCCACCTTTGACGCAATCGACGCGCTTGATCTCTCGGATGCAAATCGCCGCAAGATATTCAGCGGCAATGCCGGACGCCTTCTTGGCCTTGATTTTTCGTGATTTAGCAAACGGTTATTTGCAATAGAACTTTACCACAGGAGACAATAATGAATTCTTCAATGACACCAAAATGGGCGCGGATATTTTCCCAGATTTGCCGCAGAACTGCAGGCGCTGGCGCTTTATCGGTCCTACCCGGCCTTGCCTGTGCCGCCGTTATCATCCAAAATGTCACGGTTGTAGATACCCTAACTGGTGACGAGACGCCCAATATGTCCATCGTCATCGAAGGCAACCTGATCGCAGCCGTAAGCCCCTCCGACAAAACCACAGGAGCAGCCTCCGATGTCATTATCGACGGTAGCGGGCTGTTTGCAGTGCCCGGATATAACGACATGCACAGCCATGCCCTGACCTCTGGCGACAGTGCGACCAACCTGCGCGTGATGCTGGCCAACGGCGTTACGGGCTATCGGCAAATGAGCAGTGCCGCTGAACTTCTGGCAGGTTTCGGCGACAAGCGCGGCGTGGCTGAAGGGCCTGATTTGCTGGCGTTGTCGGGCGCGATCCTTACGGGGGGCAACGTGCGCACGCCCGAACAGGCGGTAGAAGAGATCGCGGCTCAGAAAGCGGCCGGCGCGGATTTCATCAAAATCCTTGTCGAAAATCCACAGGTTTTTGTGGCCGCATTGGATGCCGCAGAGGCGCTAGAGATTCCCATCGCGGGGCATTTTCCACCTAGTGTTTCAGCCGAGACTGCGGCCGCGCATGGCATGGACACAATGGAGCATCTTGGCCCGCGCGAGTCGCTTTTGTTGAGCGCCTCGAGTCAAGAAGACGAATTGCGTACCCTGATCGCCAATGCGCCTCCGCCCCCACCACCATCCGCGCCCCCCACACCGGCGTTTTATGAACGGCTGATCGCCAACCCGATCCCCTCGACTTCTCCACAACAATTCGCGAGCATGTTCGCGATGGCCGATAGCTATGACACCGACAAGGCCGCGACGCTCGCCCGTATGTTGAAGGAGCACAACGTCTGGCAAGTGCCGACCCTGATCCGATTGCGCACGATGAACCATGGCGACGACCCCCACTATAGCGAAGATCCAAACCTTGTTTTTGTCACCGACGAGCAGCGCGCGTTGTGGCAAAGTATCGCTGCGGGTTTTGCTGCCAGCCTGCCTGAAGGGGCGAAGGTTGAGTTGGACCGTATGTATGATGCCCAGATGAAACTGACGCTTCAGATGGCGCAAGAGGGTGTGCCAATGTTGGCGGGCTCGGATTACGGCGGTCAATGGCTGGTGCCGGGTTTTAGCCTGCATCAGGAATTCGCCGAGCTGGCCAAGGCGGGATTGACACCGCTGCAAATCCTGCAAATGACCACGTTGAATGCTGGACAGTTTCTAGACCGTGATATGGGCCAAATCGCGGCGGGAATGGCGGCGGATCTCGTCTTGCTCAGCGCGGACCCACTGGCCGATGTGGCGAACCTGAACCAGATCGAAGGTGTCGTGGAGTCAGGAACCTATCTTGATCGCGCCGCACTTGACGCGCTGCTGGTCCACTAAAAAAAGCGCGCCATCCGAGGGGTCGGTTGGCGCGCGATCTATTAAAAGGGGCCTTTTAGATCGCAGTCATTTTACCCACTAGTTTTTCCATCCGCGCCCCGAAATCGGCGATAAACCCGCTGAGCGTTTCGTCGTCCATCTGGCCATCATCTCCGATCATGGTGGGCGATTTGAAGGTGATGTAGACCTCCCCCGGCATGACAATCGCGCCCTGAATGGCGAGGATTTGGCGTAGGTGTTGTTGTCCGACGGCGGTGCCGATCCCACCGGGAGACGCGCCCGTCATTGCGATCACTTTGTCGCGCCAGATGTTTTCTGCGGGTGGTTTTGACCCCCAATCAACGGCGTTTTTCAAAACACCGGGGATCGAGCGGTTGTATTCTGGCGTAACGATGCAAACCCCGTCGCACTCACGGATGGCCTTGGTAAAAGCATTCACCTCTGCTGGTCTTTTGCCTTCCAGATCGCCGTTGTACCATGGCATTTCCTCCATGCTCACAGGGATGAAATGCAAATTGGCTGGGGCCGATAACTTGATAGCGCGGGCCAGTTTCTGGTTGATAGAACCAGTGCGCGTACTGCCCACTAGCAGGGCGATAGTATAATCTGTCATGGTAATCCTTTGTCAAAGAGGTGCCCAAGTTTGCCAAATGCGATGAAGCGTCCCTTGATCACCAACTTTCGATTATGACCGGAGCAAACGTTTCTCGCAAGCAGGGGGCGTGCCCGCTGTCGTGACGCAATCCGATCCTCAAAGTATGCTAGTTTGCGGATCGACGTGGGTCAATTAGATAATACATTATTTTACAATTAATCTATTGTTATTGAGGCTGACCCTGCTATTGTTTTGCCTATACCGCAGGATTGGCGGGAGGCGAAATAAAGGAAGGTAGGACTTTGACACACGATTCCACCCAACAAATTCTTTCCCAATTAACGACGCGATTTCCGGGCGTTCCTGTCGGCCCTGAAGCCATCCCGCGTTACCATTTTTTCCACGCGCCGAATTCAATATGCTCACAAAAAGTGCGCGCTGTTTTGGCGTATCATCAAGTTTCCCATAGTTCCCATCTGCTCGATATCTTCGCGGGCGAGACGTATGATCCTGCCTATGTTCGCGTGCGCATGCAGGGCTGTGCGCGCCTTGGGGTGCCATTGGCGGCCCAACATTTAGGGACGACTTCGGTCGAGGCAAGCGGCTGTGACGGGTGTGTGGTGCCTACATTGGTTGATGCGCAGGACAAAACTGTTTTCGTGGATTCCTTGCGCATTTGTCAAATGCTGGACGCCTCGGAGGGGGGCGGGGCCTTGGTTCCCGCTGCCTTGCGCGCTGCCATTATGGCCGAGCTCGCAGTGGTGGACGATCTGCCAAACTACCAAAATCTTGCCGTTCGGGTGGTGCCCGCATCGGCGCCCGGAAATGCGTTTGCAGCCAGCAAGGTTGCCCGCTGCGATACGCTTCTGGCGGAATTTGGCGACGATCCTGTATTGCGCGCGGCCTATGAGGCCAAGCGCGCAAAGGAGCAATTCGCAGCGGATATGCTGTTCGATGACGTCGCCCTTACCCGCGCGCGTCAGGCTGTTGTCGACGCCTTGGATGGGCTCGAAGATCGGCTTGCCGACAGCAATGGTCCTTGGTTGTTTGGCGCGACAATTACCATGGCCGATCTCTTTTGGGGCGCGGAGTTGATCCGTACTGAGGATGTCGGGCAGGGGCAATTATGGCAGCTTAATCGGTTGCCATATGTGGCGGCGTACTATGCGCGCCTTTGTGCGTTGCCAGCCCTGTGTTCGGCCATAGTCGACTTTCCCGGAGCCCGTTTGGCCCCGCCGAAATCCGCGGTTTCCGCATGAGTTTTGGCAGGGCTTCAGAGGTCCAGCGTGCGGGACAATCCGGCCTTTACGCGTCGCAACGGCACCGAACTTTCGATCGAGGCCACGCCGGACACTTTGGTAAACGAACCTGTCAAGAAACGCTCGAAATCCGCCGGACTGCGGGTGGCAATGCGCAAAAGGTAGTCGCGATTTCCGGTCATAAGCCAGCAATCAACCACCTCGGGAAAGCTGCGCACGGCGGCCTCAAAGCTGGCCAATGCATCGTCAACTTGTCGGGCCAGTTTGACCGAGACAAAGACCGAAAATTCATACCCCAAGGCCGCTTCATCAATCAGGGCTGCATAGCCGGTAATGATCCGGTCTTCTTCCAAAATACGCAACCGGCGGGCCACCGGAGAGGGGCTGAGGTTGACCTGTTCGGCAAGGTCGTTGATCGACGCGCGCCCGTTGGTTTGCAACGCGCGCAGGATGCCAATGTCGTAGGAATCCAGTTTGGCGATTGTCATGGCGATTCTCCAGTTGTTTGATGAATATCACCACAAATCGAGAAGATTGGCGACGGATATAGTGAAAAAATCCGTAAGTTTAGTTGTAATGTCGCGCAAGTTGCTCCGAAACACACTCTCTGAGGTCCTCCCATGAAACCTACTGACGCCGCTCATTTAAAAACCCTGGAAGACCGCCTGTTGTGGCTGTCTCACTGGATGATCCACCATGCCAACCACATCCGTCCAAAAGAGGACGGGATCAAGGTAGGTGGGCATCAGGCCAGTTCGGCGTCGATGGTGTCAATCATGACCGCGCTTTACTTTTCGGCGCTCAAACCCGCGGATCGTGTGGCAGTTAAGCCCCATGCCTCGCCTATCTTTCATGCCATGCAATATCTGATGGGCAATCAGACCCTCGACAAGATGCAGAACTTTCGCGGTTTCGGCGGGGTGCAATCCTACCCCAGCCGCACCAAAGATGTGGATGACGTGGATTATTCGACGGGCTCGGTTGGGCTGGGCGTGGCGATCACGGCTTTTGGGTCGATCGTTCAGGATTACATCTCGGCAAAAAGCTGGGGCAAGGGCCTGACGCTTGGGCGGCATGTGGCGCTTGTGGGCGATGCCGAACTTGACGAGGGAAATGTTTACGAGGCCTTGCAGGAGGGTTGGAAAAACGATCTGCGCAATTGTTGGTGGATCATTGATTACAACCGCCAGTCCCTTGATGGCGTGGTGCGCGAAGGGCTTTTTGAGCGGATCGAAAAAATATTCGAGGCGTTTGGCTGGAATGTGATCCGCGTGAAATACGGAGCGTTACAGCGCGCGGCCTTCCTTGAGGCGGGCGGCGAGGCGTTGCGCGCGTGGATCGATGCCTGTCCGAACCAGCAATATTCGGCCCTGACCTATCAGGGTGGCGCAGTGTGGCGCAAACGTTTGATGGACGATTTGGGCGACCAAGGGGCAGTGACGGCCTTGATCGAGAAACGTTCTGATGACGACCTCGCCGCATTGATGGAGAACCTCGGCGGCAATTGCGTTTCAACCATGGCGGATGTTTTTGCCAGCGTCACCGATGATCGCCCGACCTGTTTTCTGGCCTATACGATCAAAGGGTGGGGCACGCCGATTGCGGGCCACAAGGACAACCACGGCGGCTTGATGACCAAGAACCAGATGGCCGACTGGCAAAAGCGCATGGGCGTGCCTGATGGCGAAGAATGGGACAAGTTCGCCACCGTGGCGGATACCGCAGGGTTGCAAAACTTCCTCGACAAAACTCCGTTTTTCGCCAAGGGGCGTAGAAGGTATTCCGACGATGTTCTGCCTGTGCCTGCTATCGCCTTGTCATCGGATCGCGAGATTTCGACGCAAATGGCCTTTGGCAAAATCCTTGATGATCTGTCCAAAGGCGACAGTGATCTGGCCGAACGGATTGTCACCATGTCGCCCGATGTGACGGGCACCACAAACCTTGGCCCTTGGGTAAACCGCCGCAAACTATTTGCCCGCAAAGCGCAGGCCGATGCCTTTATCGAGCATCGCATTCCGTCCACGGCGAAATGGGAATTCACACCCGACGGCCAGCATATCGAACTTGGCATTGCCGAAATGAACCTGTTTCTGTTGCTCGGGGCGGCGGGCTTGTCCCATTCCTTGTTTGGCAAGCGTTTGATCCCGATTGGCACGCTTTATGATCCCTTTGTCGTGCGCGGACTCGATGCGTTGAATTACGCCTGTTATCAGGATGCACGTTTTATGGTTGTGGGCACGCCCTCCGGTGTGACGCTGGCCCCCGAAGGAGGCGCGCATCAATCCATCGGCACGCCGCTAATCGGCATGAGTCAGGACGGGCTGGCGGCGTTTGAACCCGCCTTTGCTGACGAGTTGGCTACGATCATGGAATGGGCTTTTGGCTATCTTCAGCGCGACGGAGCGGGTGATCCGGATGAGCGCACTTGGTTGCGGGATGAAACCGGTGGCTCGGTCTACTTGCGGCTCTCGACCAATCCGGTGGAGCAACCGGGCAAACGGCCCGATGAAGACTGGCGACAAGGCGCAATTGACGGCGCTTATTGGTTGCGCAAACCGGGGCCAAATTGCGAAGTGGTGATTGCCTATCAAGGGGCCATTGCACCCGAAGCAATCCGCGCCGCAGGGGCCATCGCCGAACACAGGCGCGATATCGGTGTTCTGGCGGTCACGTCCGCCGACCGTTTGAACGCAGGGTGGACAGCGGCACAACGGGCGCGCGCGCACGGCCAGTTTGAGGCGACGAGCCATGTGGAGCGGTTGATGCAAACCCTGCCGCGCCATTGCAAATTGGTAACCGTTATTGACGGCCACCCAGCAACCCTGTCGTGGCTTGGCTCCGTCCACGGGCACCAGACTATACCGCTCGGGGTGGAACACTTTGGCCAGACTGGAACCATCAATGACCTCTATCGCCACTTCGGCATCGACGCCGACAGTATCATCGGCAAAATCAACGGCTTAACGCCGGGCCGCAGCATGGCGGTCTCAAGGAATGAGCCTCAATGACCCAGACAATAATTTTCAGCTACCCCGGCGCGTGTTCGCGCGTCACAATGACGGCACTCGAAGAAATCGGCGCGCCCTATGAGGTGCGCTGGATCGACATCATGTCTCAGGCGCAATATGCGTCGGAATATCTGGCGAAAAACCGCAAGTCCAAGGTCCCCGCGCTGGTGGTCGAGGGCACAACCCTCACCGAAAATGCGGCGATCCTGAACTATTTGCATACAGCCCATCCGCAGGCAAAACTGTTGCCCCAGACGGGCAATGCGATTGAGGATACCCAAGGGCTCAGCGATCTGGTGTGGTGCGGCGGCATGTTGCATCCGATGGTGCGTCAAATACGGGCACCGCAAAAATGGACCAAAGGCAGCGAAGCCGAAACCGCAGGCATCCGAGCAGACGGGATGGAGAAATTGGCCAAGGAATGTGCCTATATCGAACAGCGGCTCGCACAGGCGCCGTGGTGGTATGGGGCCGATTGGTCGATTGTTGATACCTATCTTTATTGGGTGGTCTCGACGGCGGCTAAGTCGGGTTTTTCTACAGCGGATTATCCGGCCATCACCGCCCACTCGCAACAGGTCCGCGCGCGGCCTTCGTTTCAACGCATGTTGGCGCGTGAAGTCGCGGCACTCTCATCCGACGGCATTGCCCTTGACCCCACAAGCCTCTGACACAGAAGGAAAACTTGAATGTCGAATTCCAACAATTGGCGTAAAACGCATTTCATTAACGGCGCGTGGGCGCCAGCCGATGAGAGCACCTTTGATGACTATAACCCGTTTAACGGCGAAGTGATCGCGCGCATTGCTGCGGGGGGTCGTGCCGAAGCCGACGCAGCGGTTGCAGCGGCGCATGCGGCCTTTCCAGAATGGGCCGCCATGACACCAGGCGCGCGGCAGGCGCTGTTCTTAAAAGCGGCGGAAATCACCGAACGGCGTCACGATGATGCTGTGCATCTGATGGCGGTTGAGGCGGGGACGGCCCGCGCATTTGCGTCTTTTCAGGTACGGCTCTCGGCCAGTCTAATGCGACAGGCGGCCTCGTGGGGTTACCTTCCGTATGGCGATCTGCTCAAGAGTGACCTTCCGGGCCGCATGGCCATGGTCGCGCGCAAACCCTTGGGGGTTGTGGCGGGCTTTACCCCGTGGAATGGCGCGTTCTATCTGGGATGGCGCACGTTCCTTTTGCCCATGGCGTTTGGCAATACCGTGGTGATTAAGCCCTCCGAGGAAGCGCCTTTGTCGGCGGGCTTGCTACATGCCGAGATCCTCGAAGAAGCGGGCTTCCCCGCAGGGACGTTCAACGTTGTCACCCATGCACCGGGGCAGGCGGCGGCGGTTGCCGATGCTTTTTTCGAAAGTCGGGCGGTGCGGTGTATCAACTTCACAGGATCAGACAAAACCGCGCGTATTTTGGGCGAACAGGCAGGGCGATCCCTCAAACGCATGGTGCTGGAATTGGGCGGGTTCAACCCGATGATCGTGCTCGCGGATGCCGATCTAGACGAAGCCGCCAAGGCGGTAAACTTCGGCGCATTCTTCCATCAGGGGCAGGTGTGCATGAACACGCGCAAGGTTTACGTTGCGCGCGAAATTCACGATGAATTCCTTGAGCGCCTCACCGCACGGACGCAAACCTTGAAGTCAGGTGATCCGCTCACAGAAGGCGTGGTCGTCGGCCCACTGATCAACGACCGCGCCGTGGAACAGGCCCAAGGGCGCTTGCAAGACGCCCTCGACAAAGGGGCGCGGCTGGTGTTGGGCGGCACGGTCAAAGGCCGCATTTTTGAGCCGACGATCCTTGCTGACGTGCCAAAAGATGTGGTGGCGACGCAGGGCTGTGACGAAACCTTCGGCCCGTTGCTAATCATCGAAGCGTTTGACGATCCGGAACAGGCGCTGGTCGATGCGCAGGACACGCCTTACGGTCTTAGTGCTGCTATCATGACCGGAAACGCGGCCCGAGGTTTGGAAATGGCGCAACGGTTTGACACCGGTATGGACCTGTCACGGTTTGATGCCGCTCCTTTGATAGCATTTACTGCAACAAAGGAGACTGAGCATGGGACTGAAACGAACAGACGAATTTAGGGAAGATGCGGTGCGGATCGCACTGAC